>JBGPXQ010000002.1:0-19654 GCA_041492805.1 Terriglobia bacterium
GGATAGACGAATTCAGCTAGAAGAGGGTTACATCATTTCGCAGGCATGTTTCTTTCCAGTGACCTGCCTCCCGAAAACGAGTCCCCTTGCGATGGGTGCAGGCTCTTCTTTTACGCTGAACGCTTAAAGTGAAGCGTGGAGCCCGCGAGAATAAAGACATGCCTAAGAACCTCGCCATCGTCGGTTATGGGAAAATGGGCCGGTTGATCGAGCAGCTCGCGCCGGAGGCGGGCTTTGCCGTCTGCTTGAAGCTGGACATCGATACGAATTTGAATCAAGAGGGAATCACGCCCGAAAATTTCCGAGGGGTCGACGTGGCGATTGAGTTTTCGACCCCGGATGTGGCGATCGCCAATCTCGAGCGGCTTTGCGCGATAGGCGTCCCTACCGTGGTGGGCACTACGGGATGGTACGGTGAACTCGAACGCGTGAGGGCTTTCGTCGAGCCGAACGGCACGGGCGTCGTATGGAGCGCGAACTATTCGATTGGTGTGAACGTTTTCCGCCGCGTGGTGGCGGAAGCCGCGCGATTGTTGGCCAACGAGGCCGAGTACGGAGCCTGGGCGTGGGAAGTCCATCACTCGGCGAAGAAAGACGCGCCTTCGGGGACGCTGCTCCAACTGGTGGAGGAAATGAAGCGCGCCGGATATGCGCGGCGGATCGACGCGAGTTCGAACCGCGCGGGGGCGAATCCGGGTACGCATGAAATCGGGTTTGATTCTACGGCCGACACGATCACGCTGCGGCACATGGCGCGCAGCCGCGAGGGGTTCGCGCGCGGGGCGCTGAAGGCGGCGCAGTGGGTGATCGGCAAGCGCGGGCTGCACGAATTTGGAGAAGTCATCTTTGCGGGCGACGCGAAAGCGATGCGCCGCCCGGCGGATTAACGGGTACGGGCTCCACGCGCCGTCGCCAAAGCGCTGGCTTTGGCGCGTCGGCGACTTGGAGCCCGCGAGTATAGGGGGCAACCATGTTTAGAGGATTCACAGGGTGCGGCACGGCCATGGTCACGCCGTTCCGGAAGGACCTAGCACTCGACGAAGACGCGCTGCGGCGACTGGTGCGCCGCCAGATCGCGGCGGGGATCAATTTCCTGGTGCCGTGCGGCACGACGGGAGAGAGTCCCACACTGACGCACGAGGAGCACCTGCGCGTGGTGGCGATCACTCTCGAAGAGGCCAAGGGCAAGGTGCCGGTTCTCGGCGGCGCGGGGGGCTACGACACGCGCAAGGTCATTGAGATGGCGCGTGAAATCGAGCGGATGGGCGCGGACGGAATTCTTTCGGTCACGCCGTATTACAACAAGCCGACGCAGGAAGGGCTCTACCAGCATTACAAGGCGATCGCGTCCGCGATTTCGCTCCCGATCATTCTGTACAACGTGCCGCCACGAACCAACGTGAATATCGAGCCCGCGACGTTGCGCCGCCTGGCCGAAATCGAGAACATTATCGGCGTCAAGGAAGCGTCGGGAAACATCGCCCAGATGACGCAAGTGATCCAGCAAGTGCCGGAGCAGTTCATCGTGCTTTCGGGCGACGATTCACTGACCCTGCCGCTGGTGGCCATGGGAGGTCGCGGACTGATCTCGGTGGTTTCGAACGAAATCCCGGCGGAAATGACGCATCTGGTGCAGTTGTGCCTTGCCGGGGACTTCGCCGGCGCGCGCGCCGTGCAGCGCAAGTATATGCCGCTGATGGAAGTGAACTTTATCGAGACCAATCCTACGCCGTTAAAGGCGGCGATGGCGGAGATGGGTTTGCTCGAGCCCGTCTGGCGGCTGCCGCTGGTGCCGCCACGTCCGGAAAATCTCGCGAAGATTCGCGCCGTGCTGGAATCCCTCGCGCTACTCGAAAGGGCCCACGTTGCAAACCGCACTTGAGCAGCAAATCGAAGCCCTTTTCGACGCAAGACCCGCGCGCTATACCGAAGAGGACAGGAAGCTGTTCCGCGCGTTCAAAGAGGACCTGAACGCGGGCCGCGTGCGCGCGGCCGAACCCGATCCTTCACGAAAAAGCGGCTGGCGGACAAATGCCTGGGTAAAGAAGGGCATCCTCGTGGGCTTTCGCATGGGGACGATCGTTGATATGTCGATCGACCCCGGGAAACAGCCGTTCTTCGATAAAGACACATACCCAGTGAGGCATTTTGCGGCGAGTGACGGCGTGCGCATCGTGCCCGGCGGGTCGAGCATTCGCGATGGCTGCTACATCGGACGCGACGTCGTGTGCATGCCGCCGATGTACGTCAACGCGGGCGCGTACGTGGGCGACGGCACGATGGTGGATTCACACGCGCTGGTGGGGAGCTGCGCGCAGATTGGGCGCAACTGCCACATCTCTGCGGGCACGCAGATTGGCGGGGTGCTCGAGCCAGTGGGCGCGCTGCCGGTGATCATCGAAGATGAAGTGCTGGTGGGCGGGAATTGCGGCGTCTACGAAGGGACCATTGTGAAGAGCCGCGCCGTGCTCGGCACCGGCACGATCCTGAATCGCTCGACGCCGCTTTACGATGTGGTGCGTGGTAAAGTGTACGCGGCGACGGAAACGGAACCTCTCGTCGTGCCGGAGGAAGCCGTGGTGGTTGCCGGTTCGCGCGCTTTACCGCGCGGCGTGGGCAAAGACTGGGGCATCTCGCTCTACACACCTGTGATCATCAAATACCGCGACGCCAAGACTGACACGAAGATTCAGCTCGAAGACTTGCTACGCTGACGAGCGAGGAGCCCCGTCCCGGTCTGACCGGGACGGGCTGCAGGGACCTCCATCGCCGATGCGAATGTTGTAGCCCGGGTCTTCAGACCCGGGGCTTTTCTCCGGCTCCTCCGTTGGTACCAAGAAACATTTGACATTTGCGGCTCATCCATCCCATTCTTCCCGCCGTGAACAATAGGCCACCCCGACGCGAAATAGTCTAATAAACTTCCCGGCACGCGCGTCAGGACATGCGCGTCGAAAGATTTGCTTCTTGGGCACGTAGCGATCCGGCTGCGTACATCCTGAAATGATAGGGAGGCGAACTCGTCATGACCGATGAAATAAAGGCTGCGAATCCGGCACCCTTGGGCCTTGCAGGTTTCGGAATCACTACGGTGGTGCTCAGCTCGATCAATGCGGGGCTCTTGCCGCCAGAGGCAACTTCCGCCGTTATTCCGCTCGCTTTTTCCTTCGGGGGCTTTGCACAGATCATTGCAGGCGTGCTGGAGTACAAGAACGGCAACACTTTTGGCATGGTTGCGTTCACTTCGTATGGTGCGTTCTGGTGGTGGTATGCATTCCTGCTTTGGACCGTGGGTGCTGGCTGGATGAAACCGCCCGATCCGCGAGGCGTGGGTGTTACGCTTTTGATGTGGGGCGTTTTTACGCTTTACATGTGGATCGCGACCTTCCGCGCCAACTTCACCCTCTGGACAATTTTCCTTCTGCTCTGGATTACTTTTTTCCTGCTTGCGGGAAGCGACCTTGGAATGGGGGCCGGCTGGAAGACGCTCGGGGGCTGGTTCGGTCTGGCTACTGGCCTCGACGCGCTCTACCTCTCCTTTGCCGAGGTAACGAACGCAACCTTCGGGCGAAAAGTGGTTGGGGTCGGTGGACCAATCCTGAAGTCATAACCGACGCTATTTGGTCGCGAGAATCAACGACGACGGTCCCGGGACGGGCAGGGTGGCCATTTTGCGGAAGCCGGCGGCTTTGAGCCAGGTGCGGTATTCGCGGAGTGTGAAGACGCTGCCCTCAGTTGTGTGCAGCAGCATGTTCAATCCAAACAGCACCGGCATCGCAGGTCCAGTGCGGGTGTCGTTCGGAATGTATTCCGCAATGAGCAGCTTCCCGCCGGGACGTAGCGCCGTGTAGGACTTCCGAAGAAGCTCTTTCCCGTGTTTCTCGCCCTCTGAATGGATAATGTGGCCGAGGATGACCAGGTCATACGTGTTCCGTCCGAAATCCACCTGTCGCAGGTCGCCCTCAAGATATTCGTATCGAGCGGCAACGCCGAGTTTTTCGGCGAATCCTCGCGTGATCGGCGTCATCTCAGGAAAATCCATGGTCGTCACGCGGGCTTTTGGAATTGCCTGAGCAAAAGCCAGTGACCATGCGCCGGAACCCGCTGCGACGTCCAGGATTTTGTGGATCTTGCCGCGCTCTCTGTCCGAAAGAAGCGACACCGCGGCTTGTGAGGCGGCAAAGCTGCCGGGGAAAATGCTCGCCACCAGTTTCGGGAAAAATTCTTTGCCTTTCTCGGCTACATCCACAGCTTCGTGCGGGCGACCGGTCTTTACGGCTTCCGTCAGGTGCTTCCAAATATCCCAAGTGAGGGAAAAAGGTTGCGTGGCTGAGCCCATGTAGGTCTTCTTGCCGCGCACGAGAAACGCGGCCGAGACCGGCTGAAGGACGTAACGGCTGCCGCGCTTGCCCAGATAATGAATTGCCACAAGAGCATCCAAAAGAGAGGCGATGCCGCGCAGTGACGCCCCAGACGCTTCGGCAACTTCCTTCGCCGTTTGTTTCCCCTGCGCGATATGGCTGAAAACGTCCAATTCAACCGCGGCAACCAGCGCTTGCGCCCTCCATGCGCCGGTGAGATCTTCCATGATCACAGTTGGTGAGAGCAGTGTCTTTCGTGTTTTGCGAGCCATCCGTATCTCTCCGGAGAAAACAAAATGTTCGGCGGTGCGCGGACGTTAAGCTAGACGGAAGCATTGAAAGATGTCAATGATTATGGCAATGGGTGAATTTCCGCCCCGGCGCTACCGAAGCCGGATCGGGCCTGCCGCAGATCCACCAACGGGGAAATCCGTGCGGAAATACGCCGGACCTCTGTTATAGTTGGAAGGTATTCGAAGGGAATCAGATACCCTCTGTATCCTTCCGGGTGCCGGCAACTGCCGGCCCCTCGTGACTTCATCCGGTCCTCATCGTCGCCTCCAAGCGATCTGAATCCGGCGATTGACAGTGCCGCGGGACATAGATTTTTAGAGATCGAAAGAGAGAAGAAAGAACATGAAGAACCTATTCGTCGGCAACATGAGTTTTCAGACGACCGAGGCGGATTTGCGCGCACTGTTCGAGCCTTTCGGGCAAGTCTCGCGCGTTCACATTGCGACGGACCGTGAGACCGGCCGGGCCCGCGGATTCGCTTTTGTTGAAATGCCCAACGATGCGGAAGCAGCCAAGGCCATTGCAGGTCTCGATGGGAAAGAGGTCGGCGGGCGCAATCTGAAGGTGAACGAAGCTCGCCCCAAGTCCGCATCTGGCGGTCCGCGGGGCGGAAGTGGCGGCGGGTTCGACCGCGACCGGGGTGGCGACCGAGGCGGAGACCGAGGCCGTGGCGGGAAACAAGGCGGACGATTCTCGAATGAGGATTACCGCGATAGCGCGCGCCAGCCGCGCGAGCCGCGCTGGTAGCTCGAAGCTGTGCCCTTGCGGAGCATCCCGCAGCTTGTCTAGCGCGCGAAATTCAAGGAGACATTATGGCAACTTCTAAATCTACGTTTCAAAAACGACAGAAGGAAATGAAGAGGCAGGAAAAGCAGCGGATGAAGGCTGAGCGCCGTGCGCAGAAGAAGCTCGCAGGCCCTTCGGTAGGTGGACCATTGATCGAACCCTTTATTGATCCTTTGGGATTTCCGGACGCCGACGCTCCAGACACCGATACGCAGGAGTAGGTGGCAATATTTCGTGTCGATCCTCCCAAGCCTCCCATGATTGTGGCGAGGCCACAGCCATTCAAAAATGCCCCGATTCCTCACTCCCCGGAGTCCTCGGGCCGGCCGATTCAGATGAAATTCGGTCCCAGGCAGTTCTCTTCCAGTTCTCCACGAATTTCGCGCCTACGCCCCAGGATGGAAGGGGCATGAGCAGCCGCAGGGAAAGGCCGTTCAAGTAAGGCTCGTACATGTTCCGAAGTTCGTTCAGTTTCAGGTCGCCGGCTTCGGTGCACTTGGATGCGCTGGATTCCATGAGCAAGCTGCGTACCTTGGCGAGGTCTTCCGGTGGAAGGCGGTTCACTCCGGGAGGAAGGGGCCGAACCCGCAGGACCTCGGACAAATCTGCCACCGCATGGCGCGAAATCGCGAAGGTGAGCTGCGCCTGCCATTTAGCCCCGCCAATACCGTACGCGATCATCAGCGCACTCACGTCCAGGACCGCCGTAAACGCCGCAAGCCAGGATTGGTTGTCGTGTTGAGAACGGAAGTAGCAGAGCGCCGGGTAGGAGAGATGGCTTTCCATCAACTGCGCGGCCCATATCTCCCAATCACGAAGGTACTGGCTGAGCACGTCCGCATCGCGAAAACGAGAGTGCCGGCGGAGCAACTCCGCGGCAGTGGGCGGCGAGCCCGCGCGCGCGTCAAGCAGCGAGATGTTCAGTTCCCGTTGCGAAAAGGCTCCGTAAAGCGTCGGCAGGTAGGAAATGACGATGGCTAGGTAGCCGAAGCCGGTTCCGGATTCCGCGACCGTAATCACGCGCGCGAGCGTCGTGCGCGGCGTTACATCTCCCAGCCCGAGCGTAAAGAATGTGGTCCCACTCAAGTAAAGATCGGTGCTGAATGAGGCAGCCTCTCCCGAAACATTGAGAGACGATCCCGCGGCCCAGTGCAGCATGGCGAACGCAACAATTAGCGCGAAGGCCCAGGTAGCAAAGAGCATCAGCAAGGAGAGCGGGCCGAAGTAACTCAGGTGCGTCTCCCGCAGCTTCGAGGAAGGGAGCCGCCGATTGACGGCCGACCAGACAGCCCAGGTGACCGGGTAAAACAGGCGAACAAGGCGAAACGAACGCGTAACGCGGCGGGGCAGAATGATGGTCTCAAACGCGTCCCAGAGCGTCGCGAAGAGAATGAGGAGGCCCAAAATGCCCACGAAAACGTCCATTTTCACTCCAATGGTTTAACACACGATATCAGGTCTTTGAGGATAGAAGAAATTCCTGCAGCGTGGGAAAGCGGTTGGGAAAAGGGATGGACTGCTTCTCGCGATCCAGGGAGGATGCAAGCCGCTCCGGCATTTCGGGCCGCAGACCTGTGGCGCGGGCGACGGTCTCCGCGAACTTCGCGGGATGCGCGGTGGCAAGGACGACGCCTTGAGCGGCATCGTGATTCTGCTTCGCAAAGCTTTCCCACCCGAGCACGCCCACAGCCGTGTGCGGATCGAGCAGATAGTTATGAGATTGCTCCACGTCGTGCATGGTACGGAGCGTTTCTTCATCGCTGAAACTGCAGCCCCAGATGTCCCGGCGAATCGCCTGAAGATCGTTGTCGTAGAGGTCGATGATGCGCGCGAAGTTGCTCGGATTTCCGACATCCATCGCATTGGAAACCGTGCGGCGAGAGGCGCGCGGAATCAAATTGCCGCTCCGCAGAAATTCGGGAACGACGTCGTTTGTGTTGGTCGCGGCGATAAATTGCGCGACCGACAGTCCAATCCGCTTGGCGAATAGGCCCGCAGTCAGGTTGCCAAAGTTTCCGCTGGGCACGGAAAATACCACCGGAGTGGCGGAGTCGCGAAGTCGCGAGCAGGCGGCGAAGTAATAAAACATCTGCGGGATCAGCCGCGCGATATTGATCGAGTTCGCGGACGTAATGGTTAATTTTTGGGCGACCACGGAATCGATGAGCGCTTGCTTGGCCAGGCGCTGGCAGTCATCAAACGAACCGGCTACTTCGAGTGCAGTGATGTTCTGTCCCAGCGTGGTGAACTGCTTTTCCTGCGCCACGCTGACGCGTCCGGCGGGGTACAGAATCACGACGCGGATCCCGGGGACTCCCAAAAAAGCGTGGGCGACAGCGCTCCCCGTGTCGCCGGACGTCGCCACGATCACCGTGAGTTGCTGCCCCGATTCACGGACAAAGTATCCCATCAGCCGCGCCATGAAGCGTGCGCCAAAATCCTTGAACGCGAGCGTCGGGCCGTGAAACAGCTCGAGGATGTGCAGGCGTTCGGTGAGGGGGACCAACGGTACGGGGAAATCAAAGGCGCAAGCAACGATTTCGGCGAGCGCGGCTGGAGGGACATCGCCGCCGAGAAATAATGCGCCGACTTCTATTGCCAATTCCGGAAATGAAAGCGAGCGCAGCCGCCCGGAGAAGTCGCCGGGCAGGTGCGGCATCGCGACAGGCATGTACAGGCCGCCGTCCGGCGCGGAGCCGCGGAGGACGGCATCGCGCAAAGACACTTCTGGACTGTGGCGGAGAGTGCTTCGGAATTTCATTGCGCCGGCCGGGCCTGCGAATCGAGAAGTTCAAGGAAACCGCGTGCGTCGGGCGCCGAGTCTCGCAGGCGCGTCATCGAGACGACGCGATGCGCGCATCGTTCGTATTGCTGTTTCCGATGAGCGATGAGCTGGGGATAGCAACGCGCGACCGCGTCCTTCGCCGATTCGCCGAGACGCTGTGAAAACAGGTCGCCCCAGAGTACGGGTTTTGGGTCGGACAGGTACCGTGCGATCAAGGTTTGCTCTTCTCCGGGAGAAGCTGCCAAATACACAACGGTGGTGAGGCGTTGGAGGCGGCGGCAGATTTCTTCTCCGGTGTAAACAACGCTCCCCGTGGTGTCCAACACGATGCCTTCATCGCCCGACGCCTCAATTTCGTCCAGGGCCTCACGCATGGATTCAATTTCACTCGCTAGATATTTCTGTTCGTGCTCGCGGTATGCGGGCTGATCCGGCCAGCCCATCCAGGCCGCAACGCCGCCGATACCGCGGTAGCCGCCGGCACTCAGCTCCGGAGCGAGCTTCTCCTCGATACGATCGTCAATGCTGATCGCGCGGAACCCAGCGGCGGTAAGTTTTTGCGTCCAATAGGACTTGCCGGCGCCGGACATCCCGATAAAAGCAAGTTTGATCACACGCCCTCGGTGGTGCCGTCCTGCCGCCTGATCGATAAATCCTGCAGCCTTTGGAATCTGTCTACTGTGGTCCAACTGTATCGTCACGCAGGACGCCAGTTAACTCCCCGACGACACCTACAAAGGATAGCGTTCCGCGACGGCCCCCGCAAGCGGCGAGTCGGACGCACTTTGCAAGCTCCCGCTGAGCGAATTGGTCTGCATTTCTCACTAGAACTCTGTGGAGGTTCCATGCCGGTCGAAGTCTGTGCCAACAAAGACCGTGAAGAATGCAGGTGATTTGCCCTGTCTGGCTGCACCTATTGTGATAACAGGGCGAGAGAGTCCCGCATGACGTCATACACGAAGTTAAGTTGGTCGGGTGTAATGACGTACGGCGGAAGGACATAGACGACATTTCCAAGAGGCCGAAGAAGAACGCCGCGATTCAGGAAAAACTCGTAAAGACGCGGGCGAAGCGAAGACAGATATCCGGCGTCCGGAACTTTGAGTTCGACGGCGGCGACGGTGCCGATGTGGCGGACGTCTGCTACACCGGGATGCGCTGCGAATGCGGGTAGGCGCGCGGCGTGCACTTTTTCAATCGCGGCAATGCGCTCGAAGACCGGTTCGGTATCGAAAATTTGAAGATTGGCGTTAGCTGCGGCGCATGCGATCGGATTAGCCGTGTACGAGTGTCCGTGGAAGAAACTTCGGGAACGATCGGCCCCGGTAAAGGCATCGTGGACGCGGTCGGTCATGATGGTGGCGGCAAGCGGAAGAAATCCGCCGGTCAAGCCCTTGGCGACGCACATGAAATCCGGCGCAACCCCGGCACGCTCGCAGGCAAACATCCGCCCGGTGCGGCCAAAGCCGGTCAGGACTTCGTCGGCGATGAGCAGGACATCGCGGGCCGCGGTGAGGCGGC
This sequence comes from Terriglobia bacterium, assembly GCA_041492805.1. Classification (GTDB taxonomy): domain Bacteria; phylum Acidobacteriota; class Terriglobia; order Acidiferrales; family UBA7541; genus Palsa-360. Next base: position 9,748 of record JBGPXQ010000002.1, read on the forward strand.
GGATGCCGGTGAGAAACTCCTCCGGATGGACGATCATGCCGCCCGCGCCCTGCAGCAGCGGTTCGACGATGACGGCGGCAATCTCGTGGCCGCGTTCAGCGAGTAACTGTTCGAGTCTTCCAAGGCATTCGATGTGGCATGTCGCGCGCTTGAGGCCGACAGGACAATGCGCGCAGTAGGCGGAATGCGTGCGCAGGACAGGGAGGCGAAGCGATTCGAATGGCGCCGTGAATGGGGAATCATCACTCACGGACATCGCGCCGACGGTATCTCCGTGATACGCGTTTTCGAGCGCGACGATGCGGCATTTTTCGGGGTGGCCGCAATTCCGCCAATACTGAACCGCTAGTTTGAGCGCGATTTCGACGGCGGTCGAGCCATCGTCCGAGAAAAAAATATGCCGCAGCGGTGCGGGAACGATTCTCCCGAGACGCGATGCCAGCTCTTCGGCGGGCTCGTGCGAAAATCCCGCAAATAGGACGTGTTCCAGGCGCGAGGCCTGCTCGGCAATGGCGGCAGCAATGGCTGGGTGCGAATGGCCGTGCAGGTTGACCCACCAGGACGATATCGCATCGAGAATCCGGCGGCCGTCCTGAGTTTCAAGGAACACGCCGTCGCCACGGCGAATCTGGAGCGGCGCGGGATCAGCGCCTTCATGCGTGAACGGGTGCCACAGATGGAGGTCGTGTGCGCTCATGTCCTATTGAAACGCCATCCGATCGAAATTCTTCTCAAACACTTCGAGCAGCGCCGCGCGGTGGATTGGCGCGAGAACGGGGATGTGTCCGATTATGCGCACGCGGCCGTAATGCTCAATGGCGTGCCGGTTTTCTACATTTTCCGCGCCGATCAGGACGACGCCGCGGACGTCCAGACGCGCGTTACGAAGTGCAGCGAGCGTCAGAACCGTGTGATTGATTGTCCCCAGTGACGTACGCGCTGCAACGACTACAGGAAGGCCGAGACGTCGCATCAGATCAAGCATGAGGTCTTTTTCGTTGAGTGGCGTCATCGCGCCGCCTGCGCCTTCCACAATACAGAGACGATCACCCGGGGGGGCAGGTAATTCGAATGTGTCGAGGGCTATTCGAACGCCTGCTTCGCGCGCGGCCAGGTGCGGCGAAACGGGTGGGTCGAAGCAGTAAAGTTCCGGAAGGAGTCTTTCCTCAGGACATGCAGCCCACAAGCGGACCGAATCGCGGTCTGTGCCCTCGATGGCGCCAGTCTGCACTGGTTTCCAATATGTGCCGTCGAGCGCGGCGACGAGGAGCGCGGAAAGAACTGTCTTACCGACGCCCGTATCGGTGCCCGTCACGAAGAATCCGCTCATCGGGAGAGAGGAATCACTTGAACGGGCGCGATTTCTTTGCGGATTTGAATCAATGCGCCGGCAAAATCGGCGAGTATGGGCCGCGACAGCTTCGCAGTAAGCGACACGCGCAGGCGAGCCGTGCCGGGGGGAACTGTGGGTGGTCGGATCGCTCGAACTCCATACCCACGAGCCTGCAGGCGCGCGGCAAAGGCCAGCGCAAAGTCGTTAGACCCCAGCACGATGGGCACGATGTGTGATTCGCTCCCCGCGGTATCGAAGCCGTTGCGTTGCAGCTCATTCCTCAGAAAGCCGCCGAGTCCAGAAATGTGCGCGCGCCCCTCCTCTGCTCTTGCGGCTAAATGCATCCCGGCGGCAACTTGGGAAGCAAAATACGGCGGCAAAGCCGTATTGAAAATGAACGTGCGTGCACGGTTGATCAGGAAACGGCGCAGGGGCTCCGAACCGCAGACGAAAGCCCCGGCGGCAGCAAGCGCTTTACCGCACGTGTGGACCGTGGCAAACACGCGGCCGGCAAGGCCTGCTTCTGCGACGCAACCGCGTCCCGCTGGGCCGCAGACGCCGGTTGCGTGTGCTTCATCGACAATGAGTTCGGCCTCATAGCGCGCAGCGAGCGCTGCGAGATCCCGAAGCGGCGCAAGGCTGCCGTCCATGCTGAAGATGCTCTCGACGACGATGAATCGCGCCCGTGAACCGGAAAGGCTCCAGCGAAGTTCGGCTTCCAGAGCGTTGAGATCGAGATGAGGGAAAATGACGCGCTTGCACTTTGCCAGGCGGATGCCATCAATGAGGCTGGCATGGTTTGCGCTGTCTGAAAAAATGGCGTCTTCAGGACGGAGAATGGCGCTCAGCAGGCCTACATTCGCCGCGTATCCCGAAGTGAAATAGAGTGCGGCCTCGGCGCCAACCCATCGCGCGAAATCACTTTCGACTGCAGTCCACACCTCGTCGTGGCCGGACAACAAACGCGAGCCGGTAGACGCGACGCGTGGCGCAGAGTCCAGGGCTTCACGGATCGCTTGTTTCATGCGGGGATCGGTGGCGAGACCCAAATAATCATTCGAGCCGAGATCGATACCGCGCACCGTCTCCAAATGACGCAGTTGCGCCTGCGATTCGAGATCGGCAAGTTCCGCGAGAATGCGCTGTTCCATCTTCACGGCGGCGGTTTCAACGAAGCGGCAGCCGTTCGAGCCCGAGCGAATGGAGCATAGCGGCGTCGTCTTCCGGCTCCGGATTCGGTGTAGTGAGCAGTTTTTCGCCGATAAAGAGCGAATTCGCGCCGGCAACAAAGCAAAGGGCGACCGCTTCGCGTGAGAGCGAGCGGCGCCCCGCGCTCAATCGAACCATCGACGCGGGCATAAGGATTCGCGCGGTGGCGATGGTGCGCACGAAAACCAGCGGGTCGAGCGGCTCCTGATGTCCCAGCGGAGTGCCGGCTACGCTCACCAACGCGTTGATCGGAACGCTTTCAGGATGCGGGTTCATCGTGGAAAGCTGATGAAGCAGGCCGACGCGGTCTTCATCCGACTCTCCGAGGCCGACGATCCCGCCGCAGCAAACCGTGATTCCAGCTTTGCGTACCGCGGCAAGCGTTCGGAGGCGGTCGCTGTAGTTGCGAGTAGTGATGATTTGGCCGTAAAACTCGGGCGAGGTGTCGAGGTTGTGGTTGTACGCAGTCAGACCAGCGGCGGCAAGACGCTCGGCCTGCGTGTCGTCGAGCATTCCGAGCGAGCAGCAGACCTCCATGCCAAGTTGCGCGACGCGACGGACCATCTCGAGAACATTTTCGAAATCCTCGCCATCCTGCACCTGCCGCCATGCGGCGCCCATGCAGAAGCGCGTCGCGCCCTCGCCGCGGGCGCGCTCGGCAAATTCCGTTACTTCGTCTATGGGGAGCAGGCGGCCACGAGCTACGTCCGTCGAGTAGTGCGCACTCTGCGGGCAGTAGGCGCAATCTTCAGGACATCCGCCAGTCTTGATGGAGAGCAGGCGGCAGAACTGTACGCGCCTAGGGTCATGGAATTCCCGGTGCAGTTGTTGCGCCGAGAAGAGGAGATCGGGCAGCGGCTGCCCGTAGATCCGACGAATCTCTTCGCGAGTCCAAGCGTGACGCACGATTGGCTTGGTTGCCGAGACGTTTCTTCGGTTTTCCGACAAGCGCATTCTCCACAGCAGCGATGAATCCACGCTCAACCTGCCCCATTCCGTGTCTGGCATGGATGACACGAGAGACTGGCCTCAGCGGGGACTTAGGCGGGTGCATTTTAGCGCAGAACGGCTTCGAATACCGCACTGGCTCGTACAAACCTGACCGGCAACGGCACAGGGATTGCGCCCAACGGTATCTTCGACGACAGTATCCCAGGGACTGTGCCGATTGCGGAAAATGCTTCACTTATGCGTTGACAACAGCACTGCGCGGGCGCAGATTCGCTGCATTCGGATAGGTTGGAGCCATCCTCGCGAGTTTCGCGCGGATCGGAGACAGGTATGAGGAGCGGAACGAACCTAGGGATCGCCGGAGTCGCTTTTCTTTTCGCCTGTCTGGCTGGACCGATCACCGCGTTCGCCCAGAATCCGGGGAATTCGAGTAAGGGCGCGAAAGCCGAAGCGCTCACTCGCAGGCCTGCCGACCGGAATATCGCTTTGCTCCCCGAAACGCGGAAACCCAACGAGAGTTGGATTCCGGAAGATATTGATCTTGCGGTGCCGCGCGTCGCGTCTGGAGTGGCCTGCTCGCTGCCGGACGTACTCGAAAAAGCGGGGCAAAGAATCGTAGAACTTGTTGAGAACGTGGATCGATTTACCGCAACGGAGGTCCTCGTACATCAAGATGTAGATCGTTCCGGCCGCATGGGCCATCCGGTGACGCTCAAGTTTGATTATCTGGTTTCCATCAAGGAGGGACGCGATGGCTTACTGGGAGTTGATGAGCTAAGGAATCGGAGTCATTCTCTCGAACGCTTTCCGAGCCACATCGCGACGACCGGCACCCCGAGCCTCGTTTTGATTTTTCACCCGCGATACATCAACGATTTCAGGACAAAGTGCGAAGGGTTGGGGGAATGGCACGGACAGCCGGCGTGGCAAGTTCGATTTGAGCAGCGCGCGGACCGCCCCAACCACATCTGCTCATTCATTGTGAACGGAGCAATGTACAATGCACACTTGCGGGGGAGGGCGTGGATTCTCGCGGATTCATCTCAGGTCGCGCGGTTGGAGACGGACCTGAAGGAATCTATCCCGAAGATCCGCCTTCGCCTGAACCACGAAAGCATAGAGTATCGTCCCGTGAGTTCGTCCAACAATCATCTTCAGCTCTGGCTTCCTTCCAGTACGGAGCTCTACATGGATTTCCGAGGCCGCCGTTTCTATAGAAAACACTCCTTTACCGATTTCAAGATATTTTCCGTGGATCTGCAATTTCAGATCAGCGACCCCAAGGAAATCATGGGAGTCCAGTAGATCCGCGGAGAGACAACCCAATTTCCTATAGGCGGGTGCGGCAAGAGCAGGACAGCGAGTCTACCGGCGAGCCTCTTCGATGCGATTTGTTTTGCGCGAGTGCGAGTTCGAATCAGGTAATGCCGCTTCCTTCACAGATGAACTCTTCTTATGACATGAGTTCGCCCACCAGCGATTCTCGTATTGCGGCAGCTCACACATCTTCGTGCACTGCCTGGCTCCACTCCCATGTTCGCAATGGCAATAACACATGGGCGTCTGAGGACCCGAAACCGGTCTCGGGGACTGGTTGGCCAGGGCGGCGGAAGCCGTTCCCAGGAGAATTGCGATTCGCAGGGTCTGGCGGATTTTCTGGGCTGGGAGCGTCATGACTCACTTTGGAACGGGGAAGAGACGCAGGCCGATAGCCCAACGGGTGGGATTTGCTGGTATCGGGGTCGTGGGCGTAATGGTACCGGAACCTTGGGGCGGTATCCCCCAGTAGAGCTTGGCCGGGCTCCTCTGCAAGCATGTGTAATGAAAAATGATAGTTAGATTTTGAAGTCTTGACCCAGCGGAGTGCAAGGCTACCGTGGCGGGCGAAAGATGCCGTCGCTTCGTATTGGAATCAAGTCACGATGTTAAGTGGCAACGGAGGATTCGGTTCGTATCTCCTGCTTGGAGGGAGGAAAGTTAGCATCAGACTTTCCGGATCGGCGTCCTCGATCGTCTCGGCCTCTGCAAGAGCGTCCCCACACAGCGACTATGAATCGGCCGCGGCCCCATCGGCCAGATCTGCGAGCTCTAGTCGAAGATTACCGGCGTTGGTTGCGTAGCCGAGTGCGACGTCAAGATCAAGTATGCCGGCACGGATCATGCGTTCCAGCTCACTGTCAAAGTGTTGCATGCCCTCCGTGATGCCGTCCCTCATCGCGTCCACCAAGGTCTTGCCCTCGCCCTCCCCCTTTTCGACGTACTCGCGGGTGCGCATGGTGGATTTCAGGATTTCGATCGCGGCGATGCGGCCTGTGCCGTCCTTTCGAGGAATCAGGCGTTGCGAGATGATGTAGCGAAACGCTTTTGAGACGCGGCTACGGATGGCCTGTTGATCGGCAAGAGGGAATACGCCGATGATGCGTTCGACGGTTTTTGAAGCATCGATCGTGTGCAGCGTGGAGAAGACAAGGTGTCCGGTTTCCGCGGCCTCAAGCGCAATCTCGATCGTCTCCTTGTCTCGCATTTCGCCAACCAGTATCACCTTCGGCGCCTGGCGCAAAGCTGCCCGGAGCGCCAAAGCGAAACTCGGCGTGTCGCTGTGGAGCTCCCGCTGGTGGACCGTGGCCTTCTTATGGGCGTGAAGGAATTCGATAGGGTCCTCAATCGTTAGGATGTGGTACGCCTTTTCCTCGTTGATCTTGTTCACGATCGCCGCGAGCGTCGAGGATTTACCCGACCCGGTCGGGCCGGTCACCAGCACGATGCCGTTGCGCAGTTCCACGATTTCACCAAGCTGCGGCGGCAGATTGAGCGATGCCAAATCTGGGACCGTCTGGGGAATTACGCGCATCACGATCGCGTAACTGCCCCGCTGTCGAAAGACATTCACTCGAAAGCGCGCGACTCCCGGCAGACTATAGGACAGATCGGTTGACCCCTCTTTTTCAAGCTTGCCGGCCACAAGTTCATTTCGCCCGATCAGGTCGGCGGCAATGCGGCGAGTCGCATCCGGCAAGAGTTTTCCGACCCCGGCAATATTCACTTCTTTCAACTGGCCATTGACCTCGACCTGCGGCGTCCGACCCGGGGAAAAGATCAGGTCGCTCACCTGCTTCGAAACTTGCAGCATCGCCGCAACAATCGCAGGAGTGGATACTTTAGGCGCAGGTGGTGCGGCGGAGGAAGCATCCGGATTCGCCGTAGGGGCTTGGGGCGGCAGCGCGGGAGTGCCCGAATCCATAGAGTTCTCCTGGACAACATGCAGGGTTCGGCGAAAAATAGATGCCGCCGGAAGCTGCCTGCCCACGGGGGATTCGACTAGTTTTTCCTGGTGCGAGTCCGGGTGGAGGCCCTGATTTCCCTTTCGATTGCATGCGCGGCTTCAGGTCCTATGCCGACGAACTCAACCCCAATCCCGATACCGGGAAGGCAATAGCGCACTTCGCCACGAGTCTGTACTTCCACGTTCGACCGCGTCAAGCGAAATCGAAGGTTTACGACAGCGCCTTCGTGGAAATGTGTCGAAGTGTTTACAAACATTCCGTGCAGGCTGATGTCGGGCGGACGAAGGGAAACGTTTTCACCGTTGCCTTCATAGTTCATGTGGAGCTCGCGAAGTTGCGGAAGGCGGTCCTCGCGGCGCGCTGCGCCGAAACCTTTTTCCTTTTTCACTCGCTTCATGACGAAAGTACCCCGTGTGAGGTAGTAAGCGGCGATTCCGGATGGGAGGCTGTCACTCCGGTCTCCCGTTTGGTCCCGCAAATCGGGCAGTAGTGGAATGTCGGAACGAGCTCATGTCCACACGCGGGACATTCGGCGGGCGCCAGGGTTTCAAACGGGACGACGCGCTGAATTTCTTCCAGAGTGGTGACCCCCAAGTGCAGTTTCTCCAGCGCGTCCTCCTGTAGGTGTCGCATCCCGTTAGCTCGCGCGGCGTTTCGGAGAAAATCGGGTTTGAAGCTGCCACGCAGGATCGAGCGAATGGATTCGTCGATTGCGAGCAGTTCGAAGATTCCGATGCGTCCCTTGTAGCCGGTTCGGTCGCATAGGTCGCACCCGGCGGGCCAGGGGATCTTGTCCGGCAATAGCGTTGAGCCAGCTTCGGCCAGGCGCGCCGCGTATTCGGGTGTCACACGTTCGTAGGTGTGGCACGAGCACAGCTTTCGCACCAGCCGCTGCGCCAGGATACCAGTCACCGAGGACGCGATCAGGTAGTCCTGGATTCCAAGATCCAGCAGGCGGACGACAGCTGAAATGCTGTCATTGGTGTGGAGCGTGGAAAGCACGAGATGGCCGGTCTGGGCGGCTTTCATTGCAATTTCGGCAGTTTCGAGGTCGCGGATCTCACCAACCATGATGACATTGGGGTCCTGCCGCAGGATCGAGCGCAAGGTGCTGGCGAAGGTAAGCCCGGCGCGCGTGTTCACATGCACCTGGTTGATGCCCGGCAGTGCGTATTCGACCGGATCCTCGACGGAAACGATATTCACTGCAGGTTTGCGCAGCAGATTGAGAGCGGAGTAAAGCGTCGAGCTCTTTCCGGAGCCGGTTGGCCCGGTTACCAACAGCATTCCCTGCGGCAATGCGAGCAGCTGCGAAATACGATCGGCAATATCCCGGGGGAAGCCCAGATCGGCAAGGCTAAGCAGCGGCGCAGTGGCCTCAAGAAGCCGCATGACGACTTTTTCGCCGAACTGCGTCGGCAGCGTCGAGACGCGCATGTCCACCTTGCGTGCGCCGACAACGACCATGAATCGGCCGTCCTGCGGGGCGCGTCGCTCGCCAATGTCCATGTCGGAGAGAATCTTGATGCGTGAGATGAGCGAGTTTTGGACATTCCGCGGAACACTCTCCAGCTCGCGCAGCATTCCATCCACACGAATGCGCACCACGGTCATCGTGGCCTGCGGCTCGATATGAATGTCACTGGCCTGTTTCGTCATCGCAACCTGAATGATTTCTGATACCAGACGGATGGCCGGCGTTTTCTTTTGATTGAGTTCTGCCTGAACTTCCTGGATCGCCTCTCGATTGGCCTGACGCGCGCTAGTGGAAATGAATTCCATTTCCTGAACGGTTTTGTCGACGGCCTCGCGAGGCGAGGAAATCTCTTCCTCGGTTTGAATAGGGGTTTGGCTTTGCCCATAGTTCCGGGCAATCGCTGCCAGTATCTCGCCGCGAAATGCAAGCCGGGGAGAAATGTCTTTTCCCGAGGTGAATCGGAGTTCGTCGATAACGGCCAGATTCTGTGGCTCAGCCATGGCCACGATGAGTGCGGAGTGCTCCATCCGGATCGGGAGTACGATCAGTCGTTCAGCGACTGCGCCGGGTACAGCCTGCAAAGCGCGTTGCTCGGACCGAACGGTTGAGCAATCCAGATACGGTACCCGGGAGACTTCCTCGAGGGCATCGATTAGGGAGGCCTTGTCGACCAAACCGCGCTCGAGGATCAATTCCCCCAGGCGGACGACTTTGCCTTGCTGCTCCTGGAACAATTGCTGGAGGTTCGCAGCGGATATCTTCCCTCGGTCTTGCAGAACCTCTCCAAGTCGCTTCCGCTTCATGCCATGTGCCTCGATGGCATTTACGCACGCCGGATTCCAAATCCCGGTCTCAAAGCTCAGTTAAATACTACCGAATCAATGGCGATTTAGAATCCAAGATCAAATGGAAATGTGAGTTGTTCCAAAACGGTATTCATGCGAATTTCTTCGGGATCAGTATCCTAGAAACCTTTCAGATGCGCGCTTCCGACGAACGGGGACGATTCATGCAGGATCAAAAGTCACGGAAAAACCTCTTTCCATTAACTAATTCGATGGTAGCTAATTTCCATGGTGATTCTTGGCCGCAAACTTCTTGAAGGAATGACAAAGGGGATCTTCCCAGGGCGCTGCGCGGTTAATTCCCGACGTGGAATTCCGACCTCCCGAATCAGGATTCAAGAGTAGTCCAGGCGGCGCCTCATGCAATGCAAGTCATTGGAAAATCAACAAAAATAAGGAAATCATGATCGGGCGAAAGCAATTTGGAATGGTTACGAACTTGCATGGTAGCAACGCGTTGACGCATTCCGAATGACGATCTTCACGAGTCTTCGAGTGAGGGGGAAGGGGCTCGCTCTGGGACATGTGACGGTCGTTCCCACCTGCCTCTGAGAGGGAAGCTAGGATGGATGACCCCACGCCCCGGTCAAAAAAAGACCGGGAAACGGAATGCGTTTCTCGGGGCTCTCGTTCCCAAGCGAGGGCCCCTTTCTTTTTCCGCCTTTATTCTGGTGGGATCCAGGTTCTGGCGGGCTTCACGCCCCGGCCAGGCCGGGGCGTGAAGCGCAAGAGTAGCGCCCGCACTTAATTCCGGCGGGCTCCAAGTCGCCGACGCGCCAAAGCCAGCGCTATGGCGACGGCGCGTAGA
>JBGPXQ010000058.1:0-10720 GCA_041492805.1 Terriglobia bacterium
CCGCAGCGTTTGAGGCGTGCCTTTACTTTGAGGGTTATGAGTCCCTCCTGCAGGGCGGCGCCAGGGGCGTTGGTGGAGCGGCCACCGTCGAGGAGCGCGCTCCGCAACCCGTGCTTATCTACTAGAACGTCGACGTTTGCTGGATGAATGACAATGCGCGAAATCAGGCTGCGGATAAATAGTCGCGTTTCGGTGGCGGCTGGAGAAGCTAATCGCTTCGACCATTCTTGTGCGGCGGCGAGGATGCTTTGAGTGGCCGCCGCATTTTTCCCCAACAGAGCAAGCGTATCGACCACCTCGTGGGGCGATCCCAAGAAAGACCGCAGCTTGGAACAAACTAAACTCTCAATTTCGCCTGCGGGGAGTCGGACTGCACCGCGGTGAGAGCTGCCAGGATTCTTGATAGCAGCTTGGGAGACGTAGTATCGGTACCGTTTGCCATTCTTGACCGCATGGGCAGGCGTGAATCGGTTGCCGCGCTCATCGTAAACGAGACCTACCAACAGGCTTGGCATCGCCGCCCGCGAGCCGTTCTGGTGGGCGTTGTTGTTCGCTCGCAAGTGCACCCGCACTCGCTCCCACAGTTCACGCGGAACGATCGCTTTGTGTTCGCCGGGATAGACCTGCCCTCGGTGTTCGATTTCACCTAGATAGATCCGGCTCTGGAGGATGTTGTAAAGTGCACCGCGAGAATAGGCAGCGCCGCCCGCCCGGAAAGCAGACCTGGGACCTCCACTTCCGGCCTTCGACCTTCGAGCTTCGACTCTTGACTTGTTGAACCGCTGAGCGCTAACACGATCTCAGTCGAAGTCAAGAACAGGCTGTAGCCGCTGCCGCGCGAAATGAACTTCACGCGAGGATTGGTCTGGCCTAGATTGGCCTCAAAGCTCAGAGGGAGCTTGCCGTAGGCACTCGCAAGCTGCAACTTCTTAGCCGCCGTCAACCCTTCGGAGCCAGGGCTAGCCAAAGCGAGATCGTGCAATCGCTTTTTCTCACTCCGCAGTGCTCGACCTTGCCCGAAGATGGTGAGCAGTGCGGCAGCGCTTACAACGAAAAAAACAAATCCTCTTAATTTCACGGCGGCGAAACTTCAGAGCGAGGCACAGGGATTTGTTTACAGAGCCATGCGCCTTGATTCGCAACCGGATTGGGTGCACGTCCTCGGCTCTTCGAAGAAGACAGCACGGCCCGAACTATTGTCGCGGCTCGAACCGCTCATGCGTGGTGCGCTGGCTTACTTCGAGAAGCCTCGGTGCTTTCTCGTCATTGACAGGGACGGGGTTGGATATGAAGTTGCACTCTCCCGACCGGGTTACCAGCCGAGCTTAACCGACCATGCGATGGGGGAAAGGCTCTACGGGGATCTGCGAACAGAAAGCCGCGCTTTTACACTAGCTCCGTGACTGAGTGCGGACTACAAAAACGGTCACCATCCGGATCGACTGGACTTTACACTGCGATAAGTTCCGCTCGCTGACCTTGGTATTCCTCAGTCACATCGTCGAAGTACACAAAGGCGTATCCCGTATATTGAACGTGTTCGGACGGTTTCGTGCAGATCACGATGCTCCACACCGAGGGTTGAACTTCAGGTCCGGCGAAAAATTGAATGCGGGCTTCAATTCCCCGGTCAGTACTTTCTGCACTCAGTAAGTGACACCATTTGGTTAGTCGTGCGCCTCGTTGCTGCAAGTCCTTCAGGAAAGGTTCATCCACGACTCGGACGATTTGTCGGTTGGCTTTACCGTGATAGATGAAGGTCTTGATCTCGTCGAATTCCGGCTCCATCCCGGTGAAATTCGGAAAATATTTCAGGAAATAGTGAAACCCGACCTTTGCGATTGCGCGAACATATTTCTCGGAAATCTCTGCTTTCATTTCGCCTTCGATGTCCGCACCATTCACCAGCGGTGGGACTTCTCGGTCTTTGCCCGCTGGAGCCAGCACGTCGGTCAGCGCCTTCATCTCCGCATGCTCCTCCTCAGTATTGCCGACCACCACGATGTGATCGCCTTTAACCCCGCTCTTTTCGAGAATGGCTTTGATTCGTTCTGCTGTCCACCTGCCCGGTCGAAAGGGAAGTCTGAGGGTTTTACCATCGTCGGAAATGAAAACAAGTTGGCTCATCGGGGCGCACCTGCGGTTTCCGGGATTTTCCGGATCGGGAACCAACTCCCAAAGAATTTCAAAGTCATGGCCCGGGTGTTTTCCCAAGATCGCCAACGGCGGGATTCCGAATGTCGGCTCGTAGAAAATGTTCTTTCCCTTGTGATTTTTCCTTCCTACGCGGCCAACCATCTCTCGGAAGAACGCCTCCGCACTATTGTGCGTGAACACGTCCTCAAGTTGTGAGCACACGCGTTGACAGTTGTTACAGATTCGATTGACGAGGCGTTCGTCACCTTGGAAGTTTCCGAGCGCCCGAGGCAGATAGTGCTCGTTCGGCGAGAGAGGTGCTTTACCGTCGCACAGTCCTGCCGGAGTCGTATAAACACAGGGCATTTCACACTCCCGTTGATTTCGGTAGCGCGACGTTCGGCATTGCTCGCCTGAAGATTTCTTCGACCTCAGACGGATTTAACTCAGTGCGCTTTAGAAGTTCTGCCGCTATAGCCTGCACGGCAGGCCAGTACTTCCTGACCAGTTCTCTTGCCGCCTTTTCCAATGCAGCTTTGCGCTGCTCATAATTGGGAAGCCAGTATTCAACAAAAGAGTAGTCCGCCTTGGCGTCTTGATCGCTGGCCACTCCAGCGTACTCCAGTTGGGCGGCTTTGCCTGCAAAGCAGAAAATGGCGTACTTTTCCTGATCTCCCTTCTTCCACGCCTCCCATTTCTCGTCGTTTTGCGACAGTTCTGCCCATTCCTCGTCAGTAAATTCACCGGGGTTGGAAGAAGGGCGCTGCCCCAGCCAAGGATTTGTTTTGAGCGGAACTCCAATCTTGCCATCCTCACCCGGCACGATTCTGACCTCTGTGAACTCGACGCCAAGAACGACCCCCGCGACCACATGTCCTGCCTCATGGTACGGAACGACGGGAAGACTCACTGGATTGGTCCGGGTGCTCATTGAATCTCGGACTCCTTCTATTTCTATCGCACTTTAGCATGTCCAATTGCAGTTCCCTGCCGTTGTGAGGATCGTGTCGGCCACAGCGCAAGCGGCGATGTCAGTGACGGATGCAGTCTGCTCACTCAACCCGTTCCTGCTGGCGAAGCTGGTGTCGCACTGGGTGAAGTTTGTAAGTGACGGCACCAGCGTCACCAATTGCACAAACACGGGTCCCGACAAAGTAGTTCTGATAAGGTGATGAGCGAAGGACGGAGGTTTAAGAGCATGACAATCCAAACCAACCCCGAAATGTTCAACAAATCGCTCCCGGTTCATACGGTAACGGACATAGACAGGACTGCTGGCATCGTTACCTTGAGTGGATCGGACGGCTCGTCGCACCAAGTCCGGTTGGATTCTTGGGGACCATTTAAAGAGACCCAACCCGTAGTCGGCAGTAAAGTCCAGCTACTACCTTGAATCTTTCGAAATTGAACGGCTCAAAGTCCAGAAAAAAAAGCAATTGTCGCGCTCTTGAAGACGATGGTAGAGCAGCATCGTGAAGAAAAGTCCTGAACCCAACCTCGGTCAGTGCAAACTGTGCTTGAAACAGAAGCAACTTTGCGAGAGCCATCTGATGCCGAGAGCGTTGTACACACCCGGCAAAAAGGGAATCCAGTTCGCCACACGATTACAGTCGGGGCAAAATCCCGAACACATGAAGGCACACCTGCTTTGCTTCGATTGCGAACAGCGATTCAACGACCTTGGAGAATGGGAGGTGCTGCGATGGTTGGCTCCGAAGGCCCGAAACCAATTTCCCCTGCATGAACGGTTGCGTGTTGCACTCCCGTGTGGCGAAACTCCCCACCTCTCTGTGTACCGAGGTTCGGACGTAGGCGTGGACACAGAGAAATTTGCGTACTTTACCCTCAGCGTCGCGTGGCGAAGATCAATCCACCAGTGGATTGGTTTCGATGGAACGCCTCTTCCGCAGTGGAATCTTGGAATGTTCGGGAAACAGATGCGGGCGTTCCTTGCAGGCGAGGCTGGATTTCCACCGGATACGGCTGTAATGGTCATCGTGTGCTCAGACGAATACACGCGCCAGTTTTGGACTGCCCCCTCAACCGATGTGGTCTACAACTGCCTTGGATTTGAGTTCATAGCTCGCGGAGTCTACTTCCGTGGACTTATGGGCCATCATCTGCTGCCCGACTTCCAAAAAGTGAGTTGCGCGTCACCTCACGGACGCATCCTGCACGGACACTGTCGCGAGATGACAGAGGAAAAACTTCGCATTCTCGCGGCTTTTCCGAACTGATTGGACTAAGAATGCAGAACGTGATCTTTATCAAAATTTCTTCGTCCGGCTTCCGAACCGCCATGCTGTCACACAGAAGATCGGAAGATTTTTGCTCTCGGAAGGTAAACTGAGCGCATGAGTCTGTTTCTAATCGGCGCGGGCTTCAACATCGACGCGACACGCGAGGCGGGGCCAGTGTACGGCAACTCAATCTACATCGGGCACCACCAGATTGATTGCGGTTACCCACTGGTTGCGGATGTCCTGAAACTCTGCTTCGGCCTTGACGAACTGCCAACGGGTAAGTCCGTTGAAGACTTGTTCTCCGACGCTTTGCAGTTGGGCAATTACAAGCCAATGGAAAGGCTTGTTGACCGACTGATGGCTGCGGACTATTACTTGGCCCACAAACTCGCCACTTCAGAACAGTCAGACTCCTACTGGAAATTCTTTGAGAAGTTCGACGGGTCACAATTTCTGACGTTCAACTATGATTCCTTGCCGGAAATTTTCCTCTCACAGACTGGTCGGTGGTATCCAGAAGATGGCTACGGTGTAGCTGTTGCGACGAGACTCGCCTTCGGAGTGAAGCTGTCCGCGAACGAGAAGTCTGCCTCACTGGTGATCCACCTTCACGGAAGCGCATGTGTCTACACAATCGAATCCGAGATTGTAGGCAATCCGGTCGGTGGAATAGCTCAACTCGTCCATCGTGCAGAACCGCTTTATGCCTTCGACCCCGATTCCACTTCCCATTGCTTTCCACGATACGACCGAGTGGTGTCTTCAACGGGGCATATACGTATCGACGAACGAGTGATCGCTCCGGTTCCTGATAAGAGCGAAGGTCTCAAAGAGGCTTTCATCCGTCAAAGCTATGCCAAGGCACTTCCGTTGGTTCGTCAAGCCGGGAGTCTCATCGCTCTTGGCTACAGTTTCAGCCCCTATGACCGCGTGTCTTACAATCCAGTTCTTGAGGCGCTGGCGCATTCGCATGGGCGGACTCTGCTCGTAGTGTCGCCGCAAGCTAGAGAACTGGCGAAAAGAATTTGTGCGGAGTACCCTGACCTCAGAGTTCGACCAGTCGAGAAAACTCTCAGGGGGTGGGCGGCGGATTCGTTTCGAGGTCTTTAGCGCGTGGCAGCAGAAATCAGGTTTCCCTCAAGTTTCCTAAGCTTTTCCTAAGACTTCGAACGAAATCCCAGACCTCAGATTTCCCAATGACACTGGCAAAATGATTTTTCGACAATTCACTCGTTGACTACAAAGGACTTGAGTTTTACCATCGCCACTGAGAATTTCTTAGGATGCTCGGGCAGAATCCTCCCCCTCTCCGCCACGACCTTGCGGTGTGTTGCTCTTCCGCGCCCGTGATCAGCTCTTCGCCTCACAAACTGCAGCGATTGCGCGGTTTTCCGTAAATCCACTATAATGAAGATCGCCACTTGCCAAAAACTCGTCGAGCGCGCAAAGTTCGTAGGGTCTCTCGTGTCGGCAGGACTCGTTCAATGATCAAGGACATCGCTGCCCGGATTAAGCTAAAACTGCAGACTGAAATCGCGGCGCTCGAGCACGAGCTGCACTCCGATCTGCCCAAGGAACTCATGAAGGCCCGGGCGCACGGCGATCTCTCCGAAAACGCGGAATACAAGTACGCCAAGGAGCGCCAATCCTACGTCTCGGCCCGGCTCGGCCAGCTCCACCAGCGCATGGCCGACGTGGCCATGCTCAACCTCAGCAACCTGCCCGCGGATCGTGCCGCTTACGGCTCACGCTTGAAGTTGCTGGACTTGCAGAAGTCCACCGAAATCGAGTACAAGCTGGTAACGACGGAAGAAGCCGACGCGTCCAAAGGTTTGATTTCCACTACTTCGCCGATTGGCCGGGCCCTGATGGGGAAAAAGGCCGGTGACGAAGTGGTGGTGGTCACGCCGGCCGGAAACAAAGAATTCGAAGTCATCGATTTGAAGACGATCCACGAGGAAGAGTAAGTGAGTGAAACCGTCCTGAGGATGATGGAAACCATTGGGCGGCCCTTCCGCTGGCTGCGGGACAAGACGGCGGCGGGCCTCGCCGCCACCGGGGTGCATCCCAATTTTCTCACTTGGTTGATTCTCTTCTTCAATCTGTGGGCGGGCATCCTGTTTGCCGCTGGGCGTTTTGCCGCTGCCGGCGGCATGATGATCGCAGCGGGCTTTTTCGACATCGTGGACGGCCCGGTCGCACGCATGCAGGGGCGCGTCTCCACCTTCGGCGGCTTCCTGGATTCCATCCTCGACCGCTATGCGGACCTCGTCCTGTTCCTCGGTCTGCTGATCTACTATTCGCGGGTGAACCGCTTCGGCTACGCCGTGCTTGTTGGCGTGGCGATGGCCGGGGCGGTGATGGTCAGCTACGCGCAAGCGCGCGCCGAATCGCTGATCGAAAGTTGTCGTGTCGGATTCTGGGAGCGCCCCGAGCGAATCGTGTTGATGATCCTCGCCGCACTGGCGAATCGCATGCCGCTCGCGCTTTGGCTGCTGGCCATCGGCCCGAATCTCACCGTCTTGCATCGCATCCTCTACACCTGGCAGCGCACGGAAGGCCGGGCGCGGCGTCCCGAAGTGCCGCGACAGCCGTCTCCCGAGCCTGAAGCAAGATCGGATCCGCAGCCCGAAGCCGTGTCGAGCGCGCCGCGCGCCGTGCTGACGCGCACCGCGGGTCATGGAGGCTAGCCGTGGTCCCCGAGCTGCTCGGACTGATCGGCACCGTAATCGTTTTCGCGGGAATTCATATGCTCTGGCAGGCGCGCAACGAGCTGTTCTATTGGATCGAAACCTATTTGCGAATTTTTCGCGCCGCGCTCCGGCAGCCGGGAGCCCCGGTCCCTCGCTCGGCTGCTGCCGGAGCCAGTCGCCAGCACGAGAACACGTTCCGGATTCTTCTCGGCTTCGGGCTCTTGTTTTTCCTCGGCCCGGCGTTGATTGTCTTGGGCCTTACTTTGTGAACGCAGCGGCCTGACCCTTGCAACCTTCCCTCATCGTTCACGGCGGCGCGTGGAATATTCCGGATTCCGCGGTGGCGGACTGCCGCGCCGGGTGCCGCAACTCGCTCGAGACGGGCTGGAAAATCCTTTCCTCGGGCGGTTCGGCGATGGACGCGGTCGAAGCCGCGATCGTCGTGCTCGAAGAAGACCCCACGTTCGACGCCGGCTTCGGCTCGCATCTGAACCGCGACGGCCACGCGCAGCTCGACGCCATTCTGATGAATGGCGCAACGCTCAAGGCCGGCGCCGTCGCCGCCGTCGAACGCGTCCGCAATCCGATCTCTCTCGCCCGCGCCGTCCTGGAATCGAGCGAGCACATGATGCTGGTCGGAGAAGGCGCGGAACAGTTCGCGCTCGAGCAGGGCCTGCCGCTCTGCTCGCCGGGCGAGCTCGTCCTCGAACGCGAACGCATCGCCTGGCGCCAATGCCGCGAGAACAAGCACGCCGCCGAATTTCACTTCGGCCACCAGCACGGCACCGTCGGCGCCGTGGCGATGGACCGCGAAAGGGGCATCGTTGCCGGCACGTCCACCGGCGGCACCTGCTGCAAATATCCCGGGCGCGTCGGCGATTCGCCGCTCATCGGCTGCGGATGCTATGCCGACGCGGAAGCCGGCGGCGTCTCCTGCACCGGCTTGGGCGAAGCCATCATGAAAATCGTGATGGCGAAGACGGCGATCGATCTCCTCCAGCCGCCGCTCGACGTATTGCCCACCGAATCGCTTTCTTCGCAGCAGGTGGCCGAAGCCTGCGTCCGCCTGCTGGCCACGCGCGCCCACGGCACCGGCGGCCTGATCATCATTGACCACGAAGGCCGTCCCGCCGTCGCATTCAATACTCCGCGCATGGCCTACGCGTATGTCGCCGCCGACGGCTCCTTCGTAGTTGCCCCGTAGCCAATCCACCCTCATCCGCGCCCTCGCGAGTCTAAGTTCTCGAATCACAATTTACGAAACTGCGGTAAAATCCGGCGCCATGAAAAAGACACTCTTGCTGGCGGCAATGCTTTTCGGCGCGGCGGCCGGGGCGCAAACGCCGGTGGCGATCACGGCCGAGCCGCATCACCACCTGAAAATCCAGAACGACGACGTGCGCGTCTTCTACGTCGCAGTCGCGCCGCACCAGACGACGCTGATGCACTTGCACGACAAGCCCTATCTCTACGTCGCCCTCGGCGACGCGAAGTTCAGCAACAACGTGCTCGGCACCGGAGAGAGCGACGTGATGTTGAAGGACGCTCACTACCGTTACTCCAGCGGCGGCTTCGCCCACCTGGCCACGAACCTGCTCGACACCCCGTTCCGCAACGTGACGGTGGAATTCGAAAAGCCGCAGGACAACGCCCGCAATCTCTGCGAACAAGTGATCGAGCACCAGGCGCTACATTGTCCGGCCGGCGCAGCCACGCACGCGACCAAGCCTCCCGCCGGCGGCTCGACCACCGTGCCGGAATTTGAAACCGACGAATCGCACGTCAGTTTCACGCGCATGGCCGTGGGCGCGAAGATCACCCTCGCCGCGGACGCTCCGGACACGCTGATCGTTGCGCTCGAGAACGCGTCGCTGCACGTCACGCAGGCGGGCAAGCCGATGACGAAACTCACGAGCGGCGGATCGATCTGGCTTGCGCACGGCACCGGCGCCACGATCGAAAACGCTGGCCAATCCATCGCGCGCTACCTCCTATTCGAATTCAAATAGCCTGCCGGCGTCCGGGCCGAGTGGCGTGGCGACGGGATAACACCTGAGATGCGGTTGAATGCGCGGGGAGGCCTGTGCTAGCATCCAAGTTTTCCGGGTGTGGCGGAGCCGCCACCGATGCGCCGCACGGCAACGAGGGAACGTCATCGTATCAACCCTAGCCCCGGTGAACCAACCACCGGGGCGAGCGAGTGCAGTCTAGAGCCATCTCCGCGAGTCAGCCCCCTCCGCAGTTTCGCCCGGAATTCCTGCACGAGATTCGAGAGCGCCATCGAGGTGAGCCATGAAATCGTATAACAGCGAATGGATCCGCAACGTGGGCATTGTGGGCCACGGCGACACGGGGAAGACCCAGCTCGTGTCGTCGTTGCTCTTTACTGCCGGGATGACTCCCCGGCTGGGCAAGGTGACCGAGGGCTCGACCGTCACCGACTGGGACGAAGAGGAAATCGCGCGCAAGATTTCCATCCAGACCGGCATCGCCTACGCCGAATGGCAGGCGCCGGGCCAGTCCGAAAAGACGAAAATCAATTTCCTCGACACGCCGGGCTACTCGACGTTCATCAACGAGACGAAAGCATCGCTGATCGCCGCCGACGCGGCGCTGATCCTGGTGGACGCGGCCGCGGGCGTGCAAGTGGTCACGGAAAAAGTGTGGGACTACGCCACCGAATACGATCTGCCGCGGGCGTTCGTCATCAACTGGATGGACCGCGAGCTGGCCAGCTTCGAGCGCGCGCTCGCCTCGATTCAGGACGTTTTCGGCCGCGGCGCCGTGCCAGTGGTCCTCCCCATCGGCGGGGAGAAACAATTCCGCGGCCTGATCGATCTGGTCACGATGAAAGCGCTGGTTTATACGCCCGATGGCGACGGCCGAGCGAAAATGGAAGAAATTCCCGCGGACATGGCCGAAGCGGCCAAGGCGGCGCACGAAGCGCTGGTTGAAATGGTGGCCGAAGGCGACGACGAGCTGATGCAGGAATTTTTCGACAAGGGCACCCTGCCGGTGGAGGATTTGGAAAAGGGTCTACGCGAAGCCGTGTCCGAAAAGCGGATCTTTCCTGTGCTGGCGGCCTCGGCGCTGCGCAATATCGGCAGCGATTCCATTCTCAATTTTATTTGCAGCATTCTCCCCGCGCCCGCCGCGCGCGGAAAAATCTCGGGGCACACCGAGCCGGGCGGCAAAGGCAACGCGGTCGAGCGGAAGATCGCCGACTCCGAGCCGGTCTCGATGTTCGTCTTCAAGACGATTGCCGACGCGTTCGCGGGGCGCATCAGCTACTTCAAGGTGATGTCGGGCGTGGTGAAGAACGACGCGAACCTCTCGAATTTCAATCGCGGCACGGCCGAGCGGCTGCAGCACGTCCAGGTGATGCAGGGCAAGACGGCCACGGCGGTGGCCGATTTGCACGCGGGCGACATCGGCACGGTGGCGAAGCTGAAGGACACGATCACCGGCGACGTGCTCGGCGACAAGGCGGCGCCGATTTTTTATCCTGGCGCGCGCATTCCCGAGCCGTCCATCACGTTCGCGATCGAGCCGAAGACGCGGGCGGATGAAGACCGCATCGGCCAGGCGATTCATCGCATCCTCGAGGAAGACTTGGCGCTGCGGTTCAGCCGCGATCCGCAAACGAAG
>JBGPXQ010000152.1:0-6423 GCA_041492805.1 Terriglobia bacterium
CCGCGGCATCCGCTTCCGCCGTATAGCCGCCCTCTTCACCGACGATGCCTTCGAGTTCTCCCAAGCGCATGCCGTCGGCGTCGGTCAATTCTTCGTGAGGCTTGGCGTACAACGCGTCGCGCTCTTCGAGAGCTTTCCAGAGCGAGGCATTCCCCATGATGACGGTGTCAATGACGCGGTATTGGTCAAACGCAAACTGGTCTTGGCGCAGAACGCCCATCTTCTTCGGCCGCGTGATCGAGCCACTGGTCGAGTCGATCTCCCCAGTCAGAATCTTCATGAATGTGGATTTGCCGGCGCCGTTAGGCCCGGTGATGGCGTAGCGGCGGCCGCCCATGAACGTGCAGGTCACATTCTCGAACAGGACCCGCGGGCCGAACCGCATGGTGATATTGTTGACGGAGAGCATAACCTTTTAATTGTAGCGCGGAATTAGCGTTCGCGCTTGCTCTCTCGATGGACTCAGAAACTATGAGGTTTCACACTTCTTGATGCTGGCAATTGGTCGGGGCGCAGGCCGACGTTTAATAGACCTGCCAAAATGTAACGGCCCGCCGAATCATTGGACGCCGAACGGCACCGAGATGACGAACGCACCGTTCTGCGGACTTGTGACCGTTGCCTTCAGCGTGTAGCCATTCCCCTTCTTATTGATCCCCAAGCTACTAAATACCGCTATGCCATTATTCCCCGTCTTCTGCACGGTCGTCCCGGTGAGCGTCGCGCCGGTCGGGTTCGTTGCCAGCGACATCTGTACCGTCGCGCCAGCGATGGAGTGGCCGAGATTGTCCACCACGAGCACTTTCACGGCCGGCGTAATCTGCGATGCCGTGGACGAAGTGTTGCTCGGCTGCACAGTAAAACTGATCGATAGAGTGGAAGCGACGCTAATCGTGAAGGAAGCTGTTGCCGATTGCTGCGGCGAACTCGAATCGGCCGCCTTCACCGTGAAGGAGAACATACCAGTGGATGTTGCTGAACCACTGATGACGCCGGCCGTGCCAAGCGTCATTCCCGGCGGAAGCAGTCCGCTGGCCAGTGACCACGTAACCGGCGTGTTGCCGCCGGTTGAGGTCAAGGTCTGGCTATAGGGCGTCTTGTAGAGAGCATCGGACAGAGCCCCCCTGGGTGTAGTAATAACCAGCGGTGCTGCTACTCGAATGCTCAGTGCGACGGAGGCTGCCTGCGCCGGATTGCTCGAATCCTGCAATCGTGCCGTGAATGAGTACGTGCCGGTAGCGCTCAGTGAGCCGCTGATCACGCCGGCGCTGCTGAGACCCATACCCGGTGGAAGTGAACCCGCACTGACGGTCCAGACTTGCGGAGCGATTCCTCCGATAAATTGCAACGTGAAGGGGTTGTAAATTGCACCCAGCACGGCGTCCGGCAGCGCGCCGCTCGCTGTGGAAATCACCAACAACGTGGAACTACGAACGCTCACGTTAATCGTAATCGTTTGCGCCGGGGAGCTCCCGTCACCAGCCTGAATCGTGAAGCTGAAGCTGCCGCTTGCAGTCGGCGTTCCGCTGATTATGCCGCTCGACGAAAGTGTCAGCCCCGTGGGCAGGCTGCCACTCGTGACCGACCACGTAATAGGCGTCAAACCGCCGTTCGACTGGAATGTGAAATTGTAAGCTTGGCCGACGATAGCATCCTGGAGGGCACTTGGTAGCGTTGAAATCGTCAACACTTGCGCGATATGGATCGTTTTCGTGATCGTCGCGGTCTGCGCCGGGGTAGCAGAGTCCTGCACTTGGATCGTCACCGGTGTTCCTACGGTGTCCACCGTCGTAGGCGTGCCGCTTAGTACGCCTGCTGAGTTGATGCTGATTCCTGGCGGCAGCGTGCCGGAGAGAACACTCCACGTCGTGTTGCCGAGGCCACCCGTCGAATTAAGGTTCTTTGTATAAAGGACGCCGACGATACCATCAAAGAGCGAAGCATTCGTTATGACCAGTGGGGCACCGATTCGGATGACAAGATTCTGGCTGGTCGTGACCGGAGGTATCGCGGAGTCTGCCACCTGAAACGTGAATGAGAAGCTATCGGAAGCACCTGGCGTACCCGAGATAATGCCGGTGGCCGGGTCCAAGGACAAGCCACTAGGCAGCGAGCCACTGCTGATTGACGCCGTATGAACGCCGACCCCGCCGAAGATGTTGACTTGGGTGCTGTAGGGCGCTCCAACCACACCGTCCGGGAGCGTCAGAGAAAGAATTGTCAGGGTGGCCGGAGGGAAAGCAACTCCCGTGTTCGCGGGATGCGCGACACCCACGGGAGCGAGATTATTCAACACCAGGTTTTGCATGTCCGTGGCATTGCCCACATTCGCGCGAATGACCACCTGGCCAGTCTCACCGGGGGCAAGCGCGATCGTCGCGTTGGTTATCGCCGGATCGGGCAGGTTCGGGTCTCCCAGGTTCGCCGCCGGAGTGAATACCGGATTGGGGACATCCGCCACAACGATGTTCTGTGTGCTCTGCGCCAGGTCGCAGCCGTTCGCGATGGGCGTCAGATATTGCTTCACGAGGATTAGTTGCAAATTCACGCCACTTGCCAGAGGCGCCCGCTGGAAGAGTTTCACCGCATACGACGTTGTCGTGTTGCCGGTATTGGTCAGCGGATAGCTCGCGTCCGTGATCGATGTGTTGGTAATCGCCGGATTCGTGATCGCGGGGTTGGTGATCGCCGGATTCGTGATCGCGGGGTTGGTGATCGCCGGATTCGTGATCGCCGGGTTCAGCGCAGTCAACATAGACGGGTTGGTGATGGCCGGATTGGTGATCGCCGGATTCGTGATCGCGGGGTTCGTAATCGCCTGATTCGTAATTGCCTGGGCCAGGATCGCGGACGTCCCCACCGGTGGCGTGATGATTGTTGGACTGCCGATTATCGGATTGTGAATTTCAGTCGTCGAAATCGTCGGATTGGTGAACCCGAAGCTGTCTGGATCTTGAATCGCCGGAGCATTGGGATCTGGGTTAAGCGTGACAGATCCTGTCAGTCCGCCCGGGACTACGGAACCACCCGGCGCGCTGATTTCCTGAACATTGATCGTCACACTGGCCGTCGGGTTCGCCGACATCACGAATACGGCGCGCGCCACGCTAGTATTCGATGCAATGCTCACATCCAGAAAAGTCTGGAGGCTGAACTGGAGCAACGATGCCTGGCCCGCGGTGTCTGGCTGGCCGTTGGCGAGCGCGGGCTGGTTCCCTACAAGGATCCGGAAATTGCGAAGGACAGATGTTGTGTTGCGCAGTGTGACCGTGAATGCACGCTGCAGCAATTGCGTAGGATTGCTGGGCGAAAGACCCAGCGTCTTTGAATTTCCAAGGGAGCTCACAACGAGTCCGGGAGCGATGATCGCGGTATAGATATTCTGGTTGCGCGTGGCCGTGAACGCATCGTTTACCGTCAGAACGCAGGCTGGCACGGTTTGCGTCGGATCGAAGAGGCTCGGCTGTCCTCCCGCGGGGTTCGAACGGGAGAACGGCGGCACGTACTTCGTCCAGTCACCGTTGACCGGAGGCCGCACGTCGCGGTTGTCTGTCCAGCTGGCGTGGAAGACCGGCAGATTTGTCGCCGCCGTGTTGAATTTCCAAGCCCCGCCTTGAAAAACAAATGCCGGTGCCGGTGCGATATCAATGTAATCCCCTTCGAAAGGCTCCGCCCCAAGGGAAAACATCGGAAGATTCGGCGGGCTGACCTGCAGTTGTTCGACTTGTCCGGGATTCTGGGAATCGTTTGGATTTAAGCCGATGGCATACTTCGAGATTCGAAACGTCTTGAAGGACGGTACCGTCACGCTTCCGCCGGAAAGCGTCGAAGCTTGCGCGCCCTGAATGTCAAGAGTGTGACGGTACGAAACCAAGGGCGGGGCCGAATCGGTAATCACAGGATTGAACACCAGATTCGACGCGGCATTCCCGACCAGCTCGCCCATCAGTTCGCGGATTTCCGTGTATCCCGTCAAATCCGTCTTTGGCGTGTAAAATCCGAGCGTGTGATCTTCGCGCTCATCGTAGTAGGTCAACGTCAGTTTTCCCGCGATAAACGAGACCGACGGCATGAACTGATGTCCGCGGGAGAGTGATGTTCCCGCGTTCGTCATCAACGGGTCGCCGTAATCGTCCGGTACGCCGTTGTTGTCCACCAAGGCAGGAGCGGCGCCCCAGTTTGAGCCGTCGGCGGAAACTTGCATGGTGATGCGCGCATCGCCATTCGCTTGCCTTTGCGACCACGCCATGTACACCCGCCCGGCGTCGTCCACCGTCAGCGCGGGAAACGCATTGGTGCGAAATTCCGGCCCCGTCGTTGATCCCGAAGTCTGCCCGGTCGCTAATTCCAGCTGGTCGAAGGGGCATCCAGCCACTCCGGTATTTGGAACGCAGTTCGAAGGAAAGCTCACCGCCGCCACGGCCTTGGAAAACGTCTGGCCGCCATCCGTGGACTTCGCGATCATCATCGCGTCGGGCTGCGAGCTCGTCACAAAACGCCGCCACGCCACATAGATCGTCGCTGCACCATTGTTCGCGCTGCTCGGATCCACTACGATGATGGTCCCCTGGTTGACCGAGTTGCTCTCGCTAAGCTTGATGGGATGGCCCCACGTGGCGCCACAATCAGTCGAAGTGGCAAACATGATCTTGGAGCTGGTGCTGCCCGTGAATGAGCTGTAGGTCAGGTACACCAAGCCCGCAGGAATCGTCTGCGTGCCCTGCGTGCCGTCGGCCTTTGTGAAGGGAACCTGGCAAGTGGCGCTGCCGCGCGGAATATCCGTGGCGACCCACGGTTTGTCGAGAAACTGCCCGGATGTGCCACTGTCAACAACGACGGTCCCAAGATATTGAATCGAGTCGGTCGGAGCAAGCGTTGTCAAGCTACCGCTGGTGTGCGTCGCATCGCCGTTCTCTTTGTTATTGTTGTCAATAAAACGCGATACGAATACCACCCCCGCGCCGTTCGTCCCGCGGTTAAACGCGATACCGCTGTAATAGAAGAGTCCGCTTGTGCCTGGGCGAACCGTCGGATCCGCTGCCGCCTGAAATCCGTGGATAGGCGATGCCAGCCCTTGTGGCGAGCCGTCGAGCGGGTATCCCGGCAACAACGTGCTTTGCCACGTTTGCCCCCCATCGAAGGACTTGAAAAGCCCCAGCCAAGCGTCTCCACGCTCCGTACTCCCCAGCAACCCCGGCAGGTCGACTCCCCGGTAGTCATTCGCTCCCGCAACCAAATGCAGCGTGTTCCGCGTGGACACCGCAATTGAAGGCTCGTTCTGCCGCTGGAGAAATGGATCTCCGTTCGTCCAGCCCGTGCCGGAAACCATGTTGACGTTTGGTCCCGCGGATTGCGCGCGGAGTGCCGGAGCAACGAGTCCGGTCGAGAAGATCGTCAGGAACGCGAGCCGGGTCCCGCGGTAGAAAGAAAAGCGCATGCCATCCTCCATGCGGCCACATTCTTCTCGTCATGCACGCGAGCAGGTTTGACTGGTGCCTGCGGGGGGGGTCGCGCACACGTATTTCACGTGGGCTCGATTCGGCACCTCAGAAGAAAGTCAGTCTGACTCCCTACATTCTGAACTTAGAAGACTGGGCCAAGGGCACTATGTGCTTGAGAACCTTATTCTCAACTCGGCCTCAGGTCAAGTACAGGACCTTCGTTCCAGAAGTACCAGACCCTCCTCCACCTTGGGCGGGAGCGGCTTCGACTATGCAATATCTTTCAAGCAGTCTTAATCAACTCGTCCAAGAGAACAGATTCTTCCCAGTCTCACGGTAACGCAAAAGTGAAGAGCGCCGACCCCGCCGCGACAGCCACGTATTGCTTTCCGTCGATCGCGAAGGACATCGGCGACGAGTAGACCGACGCCCCGCACGGGAAGTGCCACAGCGCTTTCCCCAAATCAGCTTCCAGCGCGATGAAGTTTCCCTCCGCGTCGCCGCTGAACACCAGCCCGCCCGCAGTCGATAGCACCCCAGCCCATGAGGGAGAAGAATGCTTCCATTGCCATGATCTCTCCTCAGTACCGACCCGCCTTGGAATTTAGCAGTTGATTGCTGTCCCCGGCCCACTCCGATACAATCCCGCGCATTGGCATTTATGAGCGCATCCCCTGCCAAGCCGCGCATCGCCATTGGTTCCGATCACGCCGGATTCTCCGTCAAAGAAACAATTCGAAAATATCTCGAAGCAGCAGGATATGCAGTGGACGACCAGGGTACCTCGTCGGAAGAGTCAGTCGACTATCCCGATTACGGCAAGGCCGTAGGCGAGCGAGTGGCCTCGAAACAGGATGATCTCGGCATCGCTGTCTGCGGCTCGGGCATCGGCATTTCCATCGCCGCCAACAAAGTGCCCGGCATTCGCGCCGCTCTGGCCCACGACGTCATCACCGCCCGCCTCGCCCGCGAACACAACGAC
>JBGPXQ010000102.1:0-8338 GCA_041492805.1 Terriglobia bacterium
CGGAGCGATGATAGCAAGTTGCTTCTCGGCCTCGACGTATTCGGTGTACTCGCCGCCCCAGTCGAGCCTGTAGCCCTGCGGCAGCGCCACCGATTGACGCACGGCTTTTTGCGCGTCGGCCACGGCGCGGGCCAGGTCGCGTCCCTCGACGCTGAACTGGATACCGATGTAACGTGAGTTATTCTCACGGTAGATGAATGACGCGCCGTTCCCCTGATGGATGTTGGCGAGCTGAGACAACGGGAGCTGCTGGCCGCCCGGCGCAGGCACCAGAAGATTGCCGATCTCTCGGGCGCTCGAGCGGTACTCCGGCTTCATCCGCACCACCAAGTCGAATAGCCGCTCGCCCTGAATCACCTGCGTCGCCGCCTGACCGCCCACGGCGGCCTCGACGACGCCCTCGACATCCGCAACATTGATGCCGAACCGCGCGATGCGCTCGCGGTCCACGTCGATCTGCAGGCTCGGCTGGCCCAACTCGCGCACAACTGTCAGCTGGGTGAACCCCGGGACCTGTGCGAGGACGTTCTTGATGGCGACCGCTTTGTCTTCGAGGACCTGCAGGTCTTGCCCGTAAATTTTCACCGCGAGCGCGCTCTTCAGTCCTGTCAAGGCCTCGTCCACGGCGTCTTCGGCCGGCTGCGTGTAGTTGAAAATCACGCCGGGATACGACTCCAGCTTCTTCTGCACAGACTCAATCAGCTCGGCTTTATTCGTGATACCTGCCTGGCCCCAGGACTTGTCCTTGTAAGGCTTCAGGCCCACGTAAAATTCGCAGTTGAAAAAGCCGGTAGGATCGGTGCCGTCGTCGGGACGCCCGAGTTCGGAGCCGACTTCGGTGACCTGTGGGTAGGCCATCAAGATCTTGCGAATTTCGGGCGCGAATTTCGCTGCTTTTTCGTAGGAAATTGTGTAGGGCATCGTCGCGCGCACCCACAGCGCGCCCTCGTCCAGATGCGGCATGAACTCCCCGCCGATGAAAGGCACCAGAAGCAGTGTGCTGGCGAAAATCGCGGTTGCGGCGAATATCGTTGTCTTTGGATGGTCCAGACACCAGTCGAGCTTTCCCGCATAGAAGTTCTTGATCGCTTCGTACGGACGGTTCACGGTTTCTTTCACGCCCTTCTTGAACCAGTAGGAAGCCAGCACGGGAACAAGAGTGAGGGTGAAGATCAACGCGCCCAGCAGCGCATACGTCATCGTCTCGGCCATTGGATGAAACAACTTTCCTGACGGCCCGCTCAGCGCATAAATCGGGATGTATCCGGCCATGATGACGGCGACGGAATAGAAGATGGGCCGGTCGACATCCCGCGCAGCAGCGAGAATGACTTCGTTGAGTTTGTAATCCTGCCCGTGGCGCTCGGCGAGCTCACGGTAGATGTTTTCCATCATGACCACGGTGCCGTCGATGATGATCCCGAAGTCGATCGCGCCGATCGAGAGCAGGTTCGCGGGGACGCCGCGCCCGTGCAGGAAGATGAACGCAAACAGAAGCCCCAGCGGAATCGTCAGGGCGACGATCACCGCCGCGCGCACGCTCACGAGGAAGAAAATCAGCACCAGCAGCACGAGCACCATGCCTCGCAACAGATTGGCTTCCACCGTATCCGTGGTCAGCTTCACCAGATCGCTGCGGTCGTAGAATGGCCGCACCTTCACGTCGGGCGGCAGGATGCTGCGGTTCAGCTCCTCGGTTTTTTTCTCGACCCCCTTGAGAACGTTTTGTGTCTGTTCGCCCGTGCGCATCAGGATCACGCCTTCGACCGCGTCGTCGTTATTCTGAAAACCGAACTGCCCGAGGCGCGGAGCGTTTCCGATCGTCACCTCCCCGATGTCGCGGACTCGCACCGGGACTCCGTTGTTGTTTCCGACGACGATGTTGCCGATGTCCTCGGTCTTGGTCACCAGACCCAGGCCGCGCACATAGAAGAACTGCTCGCCCTGTGAGTAAAACCCGCCTCCCGCGTTCGAATTGTTCGCGGCCAGCGCCGCCAGCACCTGAGGCACCGGAATGTGATAGCTGTAAATCCGGGCCGGGTCGAGGAGCACCTGGTACTCCATTGTTGTGCCGCCCAGGCCTGAATCGTCGGCCACGCCCGGCACTGATCGGTACGCGCGCGCTAGGACCCAGTCTTCGATCGTTTTCAGTTCCTGCGGGCTGCGGTCCGGGCTTTCAAGCACGTAGCGGTAAACCAAGCCAGAGGGGCTGAACAGCGGCGCCATGCTCGGCGTTACCCCGGAGGGAAGTTGCGCGTTAGCCAGGCGTTCGAATACGACCTGCCGCGCGAAGTATGCGTCGGTGCTTTCTTCGAACGTCAGGCGGATATCCGAAAGACCGTACAGAGAAATCGACCGCATGACTTCCATGTGCGGCACGCCGTTCATTTCGATTTCAAGCGGCAGCGTAACCAACCGTTCCACTTCCTCAGCCGCGTGACCGGGCCACTGGGTGATCAGCTCGACTCTCGGCGGCGAGAGATCCGGGTAGGCGTCCACCGGCATGCGCTGGAACGACAGAGCGCCCGCGACAGTGACCAGCAGCGCCAGCATCAGAATTACGAAGCGCTGCCGAAGTGCGAATTGAACGACGTGATGAATCATCCGGGTGGCATCCTCTCAGCGCTGCAAGGAATTCTGGAATTGCAGAAACAAACTGCCATCACCAATAACCTTGTCGCCCGCCTGCAACCCCGAAAGAATTTGCGTCTTGCCGCTTTGGCTTTCACCAATCGTGACTAGCTGGCGCGCAAACTGGTTGTTCGCGGTCTGGAGGTACACGTACGGCATATTTTCCGTGTCGCGCAGCACACTAGAATCTGGCACTGTCAGCGCATTCGGGACCACGCCCGCGCGCACCAGTGCCGTCACGTACATGTCTTTCTTCAGCCGCTCTCCGGGATTTGAGGCCTCGATGCGCGCCTGCAGTGTCCGGGTGGTTGGATCAAGAGCTGGAGCTATGTATTGAATCTTGCCGCGTACAACGCCCGGATATGCTTCGTTATCGATCGTTACTTCGTTGCCGACGTGCACGTACGCGACGTCGTTCTGGTAGATGTTGACGAGCACCCAAACCGTGCTCATATCCGAGAGCGTGAAGCACTGCGTTGCACCCGCCTGCAACAGTTGTCCGGGCGAAACGAGCCGCTCAACGACTTCCCCGTCCAGCGGCGCCAGCAGAGACAGCTCGGGCGAAAGCGGATTGGTCACGAGGCTTTCCGGGTTGGTGATGCCCAGGACGCGGATGGCCTGCTCGCTTGACTGCAGATCGGCCTCTGCCTGCGTGCGCCCCGATTCGGCCTGCTCGACGGCGGCTTGCGCAACCGCCTTGTGCGCGTAGAGATCCTCCGTGCGGCGGAGGTTTCGGTCCGCGAGTTGGAACGCGTCACGCGCCTTGATGTAGGCCGAGCGCAACTGCGAATAGTCGGGGCTTGCGACGTAGAGCAGCGGCTGACCGGCGCGCACGTGCTCGCCCGGTGTGACCACGATGCGGCTTACCGGCCCGCCCACCTGGGTGATTATGGGTGTTGTTTGAAAACTGTTGTACGCCACGGCGCCGGAGAGGCGCAGCATGCGAACCAGCGGCGCCTGCGCGACCGTGTAGATCTGCACATGCGACATCTGGTCGGCAGGCACCGTGAACAGCGCGGCCCTGTTCGCGGCGTTCTCGGCCGCCGAATAGGACGTCATCTTGCTCGCTTGTTCTTCGGGCGCGCCGCAGCCGGCGACCGCGGCCGCGACGGCCAGCGCCGCGCAGGAGGTCATAGACCGTCCTCTGTGCATCTTCCGAATCCAGCTCGTATGTATTGTTCTCATGGCAAGCTCCTGGTACCCACGGCCTGGCGCAGTTGCTCGAGCGCGACCATGTAGTTTGCGAGCGACAGTCGGTAGGCCAGCTCGGTCGCGCGGTAGCTCCGCTCGGCATCAAGGTAGTCGAGCAGGCTGGCGGCGCCGCGCTGGTAGGCGTATTGGCTGATATCGCGCGAGTCCTCCGCCTGCTTCAGATAACCGGACTGGTAAAGCTGCACGACCTGATCATTAGTGCGGAGCGATTCGTAGGCGTTGGCCACGTCGGTGAGCGTAAGTGAGGACTGTTCGCTCGAAAGCTCCTGCGACTGCGTGATTGCGTACCGTGTTCGCGCGATTTCACCCTGGTTGCGGTCGAAAATGGGCAGCTGAATGTTGAAGAAGAGCGAGCCGGTGCTCACTGCAGCGACGTGCGTGTAGTTTGCGGCTGCGTTGACGTCGCGCTTGCCGTTTGCCCGCGCCAGCTCGAACTGACTTTGTGCTGCCGCCACGCCCAATTGCGCCGCGCGCAAGTCCGGGCGCTGCCGGAGAGCAAGCGCCTTCAGGTCGTCCTGGCCAACCTTCACCGGCTTGTATTCGAGGTCGCCCGCAACTTCATAGTTCTCCGGAACCGACTCATACCCGAGCAGTTGGCGCAGGCTCGCAAGCGCCTGGACCCGGGCCAACCTGGCAGACGAGACGTCCATCTGGAATTGCAGCAATTGCAGCTTGATTTTCAGGAGGTCGCCTTCGCTCATGGCGCCGGCATTGAATGTCGCCTCGCTGATTTCCAGCGTTTGCTGGAAGCCCGCCAGATTCTTTTCGGCCAAGTCCAGGTCAGCCTGCGCCAGCACCGCCGAAATGAATTGGGACGCGACGTTGAAGGTTAGCGTCCGCTCGTTGTCGGCCACCTGTGCCGACGTCACTGCGGTCTGGTCCTTGGCCGCCTGCAGGCGATGCTGCCTCTTTTTCCCGCGCTCAAAGGTGTAGCCGAGCCCGAGGTCGAATTGGGCGCTGTTGTCCAGGTAGTCTCTAGTGAAGTCGCCTGCATGAAAGAATGGAAGAAATTGCGCGTCCCCGCCCAGCACCGGATTGGGCCGCAGATTGGCTGTGATCTCCAGGGCCTGATTCTGCAAAATCAGCGTGCGCGCTGCCTGCAACGAGTGGTTATGCTTGAGCGCCAGATCGATGGCCAGGTCAAGCGTCACACGCGCCGCAGGCGTTTGCGGCGCGGCTTGCGCCGGACCCTGCGCTGCCGCCCGTACTGAGGTGAGAAGCGCCAAAGCATTGAGCACAATCAAAGGCTGCCATTTTCGGGCCCTGAACTTCGCGTCCATAATTCCTCTCCTGCCTGGAACGTTCAAATCCTTTGAGGCTGCGTGCCGGAAAATATGGAGTTCCGGAGCAGCTCAAGAGATCGGAAAGAGTGAACTTGAAATCGGTCAGCGCCAGTACAACAGGCGCGCTAGGCGAGCAAATTAAGCAGAGGGGGGTGCGCGGGAAGCAGTGTGCGAAGAGATTGGAGAGATAATTAGAGTCGAATCTTCGGGCAGCGGCAAACTAGCGAGTGGCAAAAGCACCGCAACCCGCTGGCTAGATTCCGGCTGCGCAGCCGTCTGGTGGCCCAGATGGCAGTACGGGCAATGGGCGTCGTTCACTGAGTCGTGGTGATGCCAGCCGCTGACGATGACCGTTGCGAACACCAGCA
Organism: Terriglobia bacterium; assembly: GCA_041492805.1. Lineage (GTDB taxonomy): Bacteria > Acidobacteriota > Terriglobia > Acidiferrales > UBA7541 > Palsa-360. Next base: position 5,495 of record JBGPXQ010000102.1, read on the forward strand.
GCGTGACCAGCGCCAGCGAGACTCCGAGGATTCGAATTGTCTTCCGCACGGCCATTTCGGTGGACTTCGGTCTAGCCACTAAACCGCATTGATTGTAACTTGATGTAAGACGCTGGTAAAGCGTTGCCCGTTTCAAGGTTCTAAGACGCAATGGTTTGCTGGCAGGGAAGGCAGCTAGTGCCGTTCCAACTTGCCGGAGCGGCAGCGGCACTAGGCGGTCTGTTTCAACGCGCGTTCCAGTATGGTCAGGCACTGCTCTGCGCGCTCGCGCAGCGATTCATCTCGCTGGCCTTTTTCCTGCTGCAGCGTATGCAACTCGTCGGCGATGGCCATGGCCGCGAGGACGGCCACGCGCACCGAGTCCACGGTCTGGGTCGCTGCGGCCACCGCGCTCATCTTTTCGTCCACGTACCGGGCGAGCTTCTGGACGTAGGCTTCGTCGAGGTCCCCCGCCATCGTGTAGTTCTGGCCATAAATTTCCACTTTCACGCGGTTCGACATGGAGTATGCTCCCGGCTGGACGCGCCTATTTTCTGCCGAACTGCCGTAAGTGGCAAGCGCTTGTATTGGAGAAACTCTCTGCGCGTTTAGGCGCGGAGGGAGGCGCCGAGCTTTCGTTCGAGAGCGGCGACGATGCGCGACGAGAAATCGGTCAGTTGCGCTTCGGTGAGGGTCGCTTGGTGGCTTTCGAATGTTATACGCACGAGCAACGAGAACTTTCCCTCAGGGACGTGCTTGCTGCGGAACAGGTCCACGGCGCTGATGGAGGACACTTCAATGATGTCCAGCCCACGAATCGCTTCGACGACCGAGGCAAACAGAGTCCCATCGGCGAGCACCAGAGAGAAATCGCGCTCGACGGCGGGAAACCGTGACAGAGGTTTGTATCGCAACGCAGCCCGCGCGGCGCGATATCCCGAGCATAGCGGGCCAAGCTCCAGTTCCGCGACGAATGCATCTTGCCGCAGCTTGAACCGCTCGGCGGCGCGCCGCGAGAGTTGCCCGGCAAGGCCGATGGGGCGTGCCGCCGCGCTATCGCCGCCGAGAGAAATTGCTCCCGCATGTGCGGGATGGAGCCATTCCGGCACCCCCGCCTTCCATCCAAATCCGCCCGCGAGGTGTCCGATCTGGTCGAGGTCGCCTTTCAGGTCGGAGAACACAAATGCGCGCTCGCTTTCGGCGATCCCTTTTTCGCGCGCCAAACCCGTCGCGCCGAGCGTCAGGACACGAGTTTCGACCGGTTCAGACCCATACCAGCCGTACCTTTTGCCGAATTCGAACAGGCGAACGTTGCGCTGGCCGTGATTCAGATTCCATTCGAGTGTCGCGACCATGGTCACCACGCCGGTCGAACGCATCACTGACGCGTCTTCGGCGAGCGGATTCGCAATGCGCGCGGGGGAAGTATTTTCGCCGCGGAACACAGCGTCGCTCCCTTCGTCGACGATCGGAATCGTGATGATTTCCTGGTAGCCCAAGCCAATGAGCCGCTCGCGAAGCCGGTCTTCAGCTTCGGCGTATTCCAGGCGGGCCGCGGGCAGCTTGGATGCCGGCAAACGCGCCGGAAATTTATCGAGTCCGTAAAGCCGCGCGACCTCTTCGATCAAGTCAATCTCGCGTGTGATGTCCCCGCGCCACGACGGGCGGCGGCACGTCCACGCGGCCATCAACGAGCCCGCGCTGCCGCGTGTCGGGTCCACACGCACGGGCGCGAAGCCAAGCGCGGAAAGAATTGCCTCGATGTCCGCATCGGGCACGTCCGCGCCCATTGCGCGCAGCAACTCTTTGCGCGTCAGCTCGATCGCCGGCGCCGTCGCGCGTCCCGGATAAGCGTCCGCAACGCCCGCCAGCACTTCGCCGCCGCCCAACTGCTGGATCAGCTCCGCGCAGCGCCGTGAAGCCATCTCCGCCATTTCGGGGTCAGCTCCGCGCTCGAAACGCATCGAGGCTTCGGAGCGCAGACCGAGCGTCTTCGACGTGCGGCGAATGGAAATCGGGTCGAACCACGCCGATTCAAGCAGGATGTTGCTGCTCGTCGCGCTGATCTCGGTTTCAGCGCCGCCCATCACGCCGGCAATGGCCACGGCGCGAGCCGCATCGGCAATCACGCACATTTCGGCGGTCAGAGTGCGCTCGATGCCGTCGAGCGTGCGTATCTTTTCTCCGGCACGCGCGCGCCTTACGACGATTCGGCGCTCATTCAGCAAATCCATGTCGAAGGCGTGGAGTGGGTGCCCGAGTTCGAGCATGACGTAGTTTGTCGCGTCCACAACGTTGTTGATTGAGGCCTGGCCCAGCGCTTCAAGGCGCTGCCGCAGCCAATCAGGCGAGGGCCCGACCTTCACGCCGCGCAGCACGCGCGCCGTGTAGCGGCCGCACAGATCCGGGGACTTGATCTCCACGCGCGTGGCAAACGAGGCTTGTTCCGCCGACTCACGCGGATACGACTCGACGGGCTTGAGCGCCAGGCGATACAACGCCGCGGCCTCGCGCGCGATGCCGTAGTGGCCCAGGCAATCCGCGCGGTTCGAGGTCAGCTCGGCGTCGAGCAGCGGGCCCGCCGGGCCTTGCTCGAGCGCTTCGACCGACGTGCCGGAAAGCGAAAGCCGCGCGCGCAAGTCCTTAGGTGTCGCCGTGAGGTCGGTGAACTCTTTGAGCCAGTCGTACAGAACCTTCATCTTTGTCCTGTCAAAACAAAACGCTGCAAGCGCGCTTCGCGTCTCGGCCTGCGCGGGTCACGCGAACTGGCGCAGAAACCGCACGTCATTCTGGAAATAGAGCTGCAAATCGTTGACGTTGTATTTGAGCTGCGTCAGCCGTTCGACGCCCAGGCCGAAGGCGAAG
>JBGPXQ010000097.1:0-8635 GCA_041492805.1 Terriglobia bacterium
CTGCGGCGCCGAAGGTTCCGACCAGGTTGTGCGTGTCCCTAAGCACGCTCTTGGCGCCCAAGGCCTTATATGCCCGCATTCCGATGTCGTAGCCGAGCGCCACGGCGCGCACGAAGTGCATTCCACTGATGCCAAACTGCTCCCCAAGCGCCAGCGCGGCTGGCACGACCGCGGCGCCCGGATGCGCTCCTCCCCCGGTGTAATCGTCGTCGGTCTCATCGGAATGAGCGAGCACCCCGTTTGCGACGGCTGCCTCGATCGGTCCGCAGAGGACCTGCGAAGCGACCACCGTGGCGATCTTCTCGCCTCCATAGGCTCGCGCGAACTGAATTGCCAGGCGTCCGGGAGGCAGCTCGGACCCCGATACCATGGCGGCCAGGGTGTCGAGGATGTGGTGTTTTGTCTCCTGCATCACCTTGTCCGGCAGCACGCGGTTGCGGGCCTCGCTCATATACGCGCTGAGCGCGGTCATGGTGGGGCTGACGTCTTCCGCCGCAATTCCCGGCACGCGCGGAAACGCTGCGGCCGCGGTGATCCATGCGGCGCGTTGCAACACGCTGCGCCGGGTCAGGTTTGTCTCGCCGTTCACTAACGGTATATACGCATCTCGATCTCGTTTCATATCACGTTCTCCCCCATCTTGTTGTGATTTCCCATAAGGCCGCTGCCGAGCGACGCACCGCACCGGGGTATTGTAACCGAGATGTCCAGTTTGGGCGCGTCACCCAAACCCACTTCGAGACGCCAGCGCTACAAACATGTTTATGGCGGGCTCCAAGTAGAGCCCGCACCCACAACTCAATCAAGTCCGTTGCAGCAAGGGTCGAAGCTCCCGGATACTCTTAACCTTTTCGAGGCTGAGAATTTTCTCGATGAGGTTGTTGGATGTGGTTGCACCGAGGACTGGGGTTATGAGGTCGCGGCATTTCGCGACCACATCGTCGCGGGTCATGGGATTCTCGGGAGTGCCGCGCACGGCATCGACACGCTCGCTGAGCTTGGTTCCATCGGCGAGTGTGACCTCGACGATCGCCACCCGCGCGGGCATGAGGCGCTCGAGTTCCTCGTCGGAGATGAGTTGCACCTTCGCGCGCAAGCGAAGCACTGCCGGGTCCTGCATGCGCGGCTTATCGTGCGCTGCACGGAAGGAAACTGTCTTGTCGATCACCATCACGGCAACCAGGTGTTGCAGACAAATATCCGGCATATCGCGATTGTTAACCGTGAAGGCCGAGCTCGTGGCGGCACGTACGACCACTTGCTGTACCTGATCCGCCTCGAATGGGTGCCGTTTCAGGAGGATTTCCAGCGCGTCCAGCGGCGGCTGGATTGGTCCTCCCACGGTCCATCTCTTGATGGTTGTAATCGTCACCTCGTAGCGCTCCCCAAGCTTCTCGATCAGCCCCGCCGGATCGGCCTTGGGAGCATAAGACTGCACAAAATTATCCTGGCCCGCCAAGATGTCGTTGACGCCGGTCCAGCCCGACTGAACCATCAGCGCGCCGCTGACGCCGTTGCGCGCCCCCATGCCGCCGAACACAAAACCCTTCTCGATATGGTCGGTATCCCGCCGCCACGAACCAATTCCGGCTCCCGCCTGCTGCGCAGCATAATCGAGCAGCCATCGCATCTGTTGGGGATTCAGGTTCAGCACGCAGCCGGCGGCTGCCGAGGCCCCGAAGGTTCCGACTAGGTTGTGGGTATCTCTTACAAAAGGCCCGTAACCCACGGTCTTCAATGCGCGCAGTCCGACGTCGTAGCCGAGCGTCACCGCGCGCAAGAAGTGCATCCCACTGGTGTCAAACAGCTCTCCAATCGCCAGCGTGGCCGGCACGATCGAGCAGCCCGGGTGCGCTCCTCCCGTGTTGTAATAGTCGTCAGTCTCATCGGAATGAGCAAGCTCCCCGTTCACGATCGCCGCCTCGATTGGTCCGCAGAGAATCTGAGATCCGACAACCGTAGCAATCTTCTCGCCTCCAAAGGCGCGCGCGAACTGGAGCGCCCGGAGCCCGGGGGGCAGCTCGGACCCCGAAACCATGGCAGCCAGGGTGTCGAGGGTGTGGTGCTTCGCCTCGTCCATCACCTTGTCAGGCAGCGCGCGGCTGCCAGCCTCGCTCATATACGTGCTGAGCTTGGCCATCACCGGGCTGACGTCTTCCGCCGCAATCTCCGGCACGCTTGGAAACGCTGCTGCGGCGGCGACCCATGCGGCGCGTTGCAACATGCTGCGCCGGGTCAGATTTGTCCCGTTGTTCACTAGCGGCAGACTTGCCCCTCGATCATCTCCCATGCCTCTTGCCCCCTCTCCTATTCTTGCGATCACCGTCATCGCCTTCCAATTACGATTTTCCCTCAAGTATGGCTCTGCCGCGCGGCGTAAGAATCACCTTGGATAAACTCATTGTGTCTCCGCTCTCGACTTGAATGAGACCGTCGACGAGCGCATCATCCCATACGGAATTCCTAGGACACGTGCTCGGCCAGGCCTCCATGGCTTCAGCGTAGCTCCGGGGACGGCTAGTGATCCACGTAAGGAATTCTAAAGTCAACGGGCTCACAGGCTCATGCATTGCGAACTCATTCATCCGAAGATGCGAACAAATATCTCCTCGCGCCCCATTTTACGCCGCTTCTCATCCATCAGGACGCGGAAAAATGAATGTAGCGTCGCGCGGAACCTGCTCCGAAACGCAATTCGCCTCTGATTCGACTTTCAACTTTGGACTCAAAACTTTCAACTTTTTCACGAATCACGTTTCACGACCGCACGCGGCCCGCCTGACGAACTTCGCGGCGATAATCCGGCGCAAAGAGCTCAATCGTGCGGCACATTTCATAGAGGCGGGAACGAATGCGCGTGCCCAGGCGATCCGAGAGCGCGTCTTCGCGCGCGGCGGAGACGGCTTGTCCTGATGGCAAGCGCGGCCCCGGGGGCGCGGCTGCCGGTCCGGCGCCATCGAGATAATTCGTTGTCAGCAGGGTGATGCGCCGCTCATTATATCGGGTGTTGAGGATGTGTCCGACCGTCTCGAGCGCCCAGGGAGAAGGCTTGCTGGCACCCAGATCATCCAGCAGCAAGACTTCGGCGGTGAGCACCGGCTCGAGCACGCCCAGCTCTGTTGTCTGACTTTCCGGGTTGTAGCTTCCCTGGATTTCCTTAAGCAGTTCCCGATAGTCGTAGAAGAGTCCCGTGTGTCCGCGCAACACAATCTGGCGAAGTGCGGCGACGGCCAGATGCGTCTTGCCCGCGCCGCACGGGCCCATCAGCAGCAGGCCGGTCTCGGTCCCGACCGGATAATCGCGCGCAAACGCTTCGACGACGAGCTTGGACTGTTCAAGGCTGCGGTTCCACGCGGCGGCTTCGCGGCTGGCTTCGTAGAGGTCGGTGTCAAAATTATCGAAGTCGCAGTGCTCGTAGCGGCGCGGGATGCGCGCGCGCGCCATCGTCCGCACGGCTCGGTCGCTGCCCGTGCAGTCGCAGGGGACAGCCCAGACGCGTTTCGTCTCACCAGTGCCGGCGACGGGCTTCTCCCAGGAAACGCGTTTTGCTTTTTCATCCTCCGCAATGCACTCGACGGTTTTCCATCCTGTGCCGCCGCAAAGCGGGCAATCGGGTTGCGCCATAACGCCAGCATAGGCGCGCGGCCGCTGATGCGCAAGCTGACTTGGCCTGTGGAAACTGGTGGCCATGTGGAAAAAGAAGGGGCACCACAGATGAACACAGACAAATACTGAGGAGGAAAGTGATTCGTGAATCGTCACGAGTCGCGTTACTTCACTTGTGCACGCGGATGACTTTCGGCGGAGGAACGCGGACCAGCGCAGCGTCCGCGGGGCGCGCGGTCGCGGACCTGAGTCCGCGGGACAATTCCTGCTGCACGTACGAGGTGAACGCCTCCATCTGGTGCTGCATTTCGGCCATTTTTTCCCGCATATTGAGGATGATTTCGATCCCGGCCAGGTTGACGCCCATCTCGCGCGTCAGGGTCAGGATGACCTCGAGCCGTTCGAGGTCGGAGTCGATGTAGAGCCGCGTGTTGCCTTCGGACCGCGAGGGTTTCAACAATCCCACGCGCTCATACAGGCGCAGCGTCTGCGGGTGCAGTTTATAGAGTTCGGCAACCGCCGAGATCATGTATCCGGCGCGGGCCTTTTTCCGTTTTGCGCTTGCATTGGTGCGCGGCATGGCAGCGTTCCTTAACCTTTGGCCCGTTCAAAGAGATTTTCGCGCGGATTCTCCGGTGCGATGCGGTCCAGTTCCCGCAACAGTTCCCGTACACGCTCATCCACGGGCTTGGGCACGACCACGTGCAGCTCGACGTATTGGTCCCCACGGTGTCCCGGCTGGCGAACCGACGGGACGCCCTTGTCCCGCAGGCGCAGCTTTTGACCGCTGTTGGTGCCGGGCGGAATGCGCAATAGTGAGCGGCCATCCACCGTCGGGACTTCAATCTTCGCGCCAAGCGTCGCTTCGGTCACCGTAATGGGCACGACGGTGTAGAGGTCGTCGCCACGGCGGTCAAAAAATACGTGCGTCTGGACGTCCGTAATGATGTACAGATCGCCCGGAGGCGCGCCCGTCGTTCCGGCGTTTCCGCGGCCCGGAACGCGTACGCGCGAACCGGTCTGCACCCCGGCGGGAATGCGTACTTCAATAGTGTCCGAGCGGCGCACGCGGCCATCACCGCCACACAGCCGGCAGACATTTCGAATGCGCCCCGTGCCGCCGCAGCGCGTGCAAGTCAGGTTGAAGCGCATCCGCCCGCTGGTCTGTGTAACCTGCCCGGTGCCGCCGCAGGTCGTGCAGGTCTGCGGCTGGCCGACTGTTCCAGTGCCATGGCAGTCGGTGCAGGCATCGAGGCGCGCGATCGTGAGCTTCTTCACTGTGCCGTGCACAGCTTCCCAGAAAGTGATTTCGATCTGATACTCGAGGCTTGAGCCAGGTTCAGAACGCGAGGGCGCCTCGGCCGGCGCGCCGCCACGGAAGAATTGGCCGAACAAATCACGGAAGCTCGGGCCGGCGCCCCCTCCCCCACCGCCGAAATCGAATCCCCCGAAATCGAATTGTACTTCACCGGCGTCCGCTCCTCCGGGCGTGCCGCCAGCGCCCGGGGCTTCGAAGCCGAACTGATCGTACATCTGGCGCTTCTTGTTGTCGGAGAGGACGTCGTAAGCTTCCTGCACCTGCTTGAATTTTTCCTCTGAAGATTTGTCGCCAGGATTCAGGTCGGGGTGATATTTGCGTGCAAGTTTCCGGTAGGCTTGCCGGATTTCCTTCTGCGACGCCTTGCGGGACACGCCGAGCAGATCGTAATAATCTTGTTTGGTCGTAGTGGCCATGAAAGTCAGTAACTCGTGATTCGCGTAGCGCCCACCTTCAGGCGGGCATCTGCTTCAATCGAGAATGCCGCCCTCCCGACCAGGTCAGGACACGTTCCGGGCGGCGCTACAAAGCTGCCTTCACTTAAAACTTTTCCCACCGTGCGTTCACTGCGGCGAGCTCCTGCTGCTCGCGTTGGTGTTCTTCGCGACGGCGCCGGCGTTCTTCGTCCAATTTCCCGCCTATCGTCGCTTCCTTCTGGTTGGCGCGCTCGATCCAGCGGTCAATCCAGGCCGTCTTGGCTTCCACGCTCGCGGCGTCTGTTCGGAACCGGAGCAGGTGACCGCTGATGTCTACCGCGCGAGGAGGAAAATCCGGCGACGGCGCTTGTTGTGTCTCATAAAACAGACGTTTCCAATCCGCGCTGGGGGTTTCCGAAAGCGCCACTTGCACCATGTAAAATTCTTCGCGCAGCTTCTGGATCGCTTGAGGCGGCCCGGCTCGCTTGATTCCCTCGTACGTCGTCAAATGGTGCTCCTGGAAAATTTCCAAAAAGTCCCGTCTCACGGGGATGGCCAAACAAGCTTGCGCTCCCCTCGGCCGATGATTCTGATCGTCGTATTGCCGCTCCGCCGGACGCGGCAGTGCTAGTTCGGCTTCTTCGATTCGTCGACGTCCACGTACTCGGCGTCGATCACTTCGCCCGGAGGCGCGGAGTCCGAACCGGATTTCGCCCCGCCCGCCGCGCCTGCGCTCCCCTCGGAGGAACCGGGGGTGCCCGCCTGCGCTTCGCTCGCTTGAGCGCTCTTGTACAGCACCTCGGCCAGTGTATGCGAGGCGCGCTCGAGTTGTTGCGTGGCCGACTGGATCTGGTCGAGAACGCCGCTGGAAAGCGCCGACTTTGCCGTCCCCAGGGCTTCTTCTACCGGCTTTACATCGGATTCAGAAAGCTTCTCGCGGTTTTCGCTGAGCAACTTCTCGATCTGATACACCCGGTTGTCGAGAATGTTCCGCGCCTCGATCTCCGCCAGTTTCTTTTTGTCCTCTTCGGCGTGCGATTCGGCGTCTTTTCGCATCCGCTCGGCCTCCTCCTTGCTCAGGCCGGTGGAAGCGGTAATGGTGATTTTCTGTTCCTTGTTCGTCGCGAGATCCTTCGCCGAAACATTCAAGATCCCGTTCGCATCGATGTCGAAGGTCACTTCGATTTGCGGCAGCCCGCGCGGCGCTGGCGGAATCCCCATCAGGTGGAATTTGCCGAGCGTGCGGTTGTCCACAGCCATCTTGCGCTCGCCCTGCATCACGTGGATCTCGACGGACGGCTGGTTGTCCGCCGCGGTTGAAAACGTCTCCGATTTACGCGTCGGGATCGTCGTGTTCCGTTGGATCAGCGTGGTCATCACGCCGCCCAGCGTTTCGACGCCCAGGGACAACGGCGTCACGTCGAGCAGCAGGATGTCCTTCACTTCGCCGGCCAGCACGCCGCCCTGAATCGCGGCGCCGACTGCGACGACTTCATCCGGGTTGACGCCCTTGTGCGGCTCCTTCCCGAAAAGCTCTTTGACGAGCGCTTGGATGCGCGGCATGCGCGTCTGCCCACCGACGAGCACCACTTCATCAATCTTGCTGGCATCCACCCCCGCGTCCGTCATGCATTTTCGGCACGGAGCAACGGAGCGCTGGATGATTTCTTCGACCATGGCTTCGAACTTTGCGCGCATGAGTTTCTTGACGAGGTGCTTCGGGCCGCTGGCGTCGGCCGTGATGAAAGGCAAATTGATTTCGGTCTCCATCGTAGTGGAGAGCTCTATCTTGGCGCGCTCGGCGGCGTCGCGGAGACGCTGCAGCGCCATTTCATTGCCCTTGCCACGCAGGTCGAGGCCTTCGTCCAGCTTGAATTCGTCAGCGAGCCAGTCAACGATGCACTGGTCAAGATTATCGCCACCGAGGTGCGTATCGCCGTTGGTGGCCTTCACTTCCGTCACTCCCTCGCCGACTTCGAGGATTGAAATGTCAAAAGTTCCGCCGCCGAAGTCGTACACGGCGATCGTCTCGTCTTTCTTTTTGTCCAGTCCGTAGGCAAGAGCAGCCGCTGTGGGTTCGTTGATGATGCGCTTTACCTCAAGCCCCGCGATCGTGCCTGCGTCCTTTGTCGCTTGCCGCTGCGAGTCATTGAAGTAAGCAGGCACGGTGATGACCGCTTCCGTTACCTTCTCGCCGAGAAAATCTTCCGCCGCTTTCTTCAACTTCTGCAGGATCATGGCCGAAATCTCAGGCGGAGGATATTCCTTGCCCTGTGCCAGGACGGCCACGTTTTCGTGCTGGGGAATTACCTTGTATGGGACCATCTTCATTTCTTCATTGACTTCGTCATAGCGCCGCCCCATGAAACGCTTGATGGAATAAATCGTGTTTTCAGGATTCGTCACGGCCTGGCGCTTAGCTACCTGTCCGACCAGCCGCTCGCTGGACTTAGTAATAGCGACAACCGATGGAGTCGTCCGACCCCCTTCCTGGTTAGGGACCACCACTGGCTCCCCGCCCTGCATGACGGCGACGACAGAGTTGGTTGTTCCAAGGTCGATACCTATAATCTTGCTCATTGTCTACTAGCCTCCTTCAGACCCTCGACCGGTAAGCCTCCGGCATGAGTGCGTTATCAAAGTGAGTTGATTATAGACATTGAGTGTGCCATTGTCAAGTATTTTGATGGCTGTATATCCATATTGTTTGCAACCTATTACACCATTTTATTCCCTCCGAACTCTCCCTTTCCTTCGTGTTTCCATGTCGCGGGACATTCAAAGATTGTCATTGATATGGTTGTTTTTTGCCTGGGCGGGGGCGACCACGGACAGCCAGATGGCCGGTCATGAGAACGAACCTCTCCTCTGGCAGGGAGGGCTCAAGTTCGACCTCCAGCATCGCAACTTCTTGGAGCGTAGACCGCTAGATAACCAGATCGACGAGTTTTACGTCTATTAGTGTAGGGCAGGCCGAATTGGGGTTAGAATACGCGGGTCAGAAAAATCAAGGAGAGGACCGAGTGAAACAGCTTCCAATCAGCCGGATCGCAGTTTTTCTCTTCATCGCGGTTGCCGCCGCGATGTCGGGCGTATCCGTGCGCGCGCAGACGAAGACGCCCGGGAGTCCCGCGCCAAAGCCCGCATCTGTGACTACCGGCACCGCGAATGCCAAAGCATTGGGGTCGAAGAACGCGCCGGTCACGATTGAAGTCTTCGAAGATTTTCAATGCCCGGCTTGCAGGAATTTCTTCGAGACGAGTTTGAAGCAAGTCGTCGAAAACTATGTGAACTC
>JBGPXQ010000077.1:0-9651 GCA_041492805.1 Terriglobia bacterium
GACAACTTCGTCGAGTGTTGAGGCGCCGCGGCCGATCTGCACAATATCTCGCGTCAGACCGTGAACGTTCATCCCGTCCATGTTGATATCCGCAGCCGTGCGCGCGAGCGGATACAAGGGGTGCTCCGCATAGTATTGCGAGCCCAGCAAGCCTTGTTCTTCCCCGGTGACGGAAAGGAACAGAATCGTGCGGGACGGCGGCCTGCGGAGTTCTTTGTAGGCGCGCGCCATTTCCAGCAGGGCGGCCGTTCCCGAAGCGTTGTCCACGGCGCCGTGGTAAATCTTGTCGCTGTTGACCTCTGGCCCGATTCCGAAGTGATCCCAGTGCGCCGTGTATACGACGTATGTGTTCTTCAAGTCCAGATCGCTCCCGGTAATTTTCGCGATTACATTGTGCGAATCGATGGTCCGCAGAGAGTTGTGGATCGCCAGCTTTGCACGGATGCCGAGCGGCACGGGTTTGAAATCTCGCCGGGCGGCAGCCCGGATGAGCTTGTCCAGATCCTGGCCAGCTAACCGGAGCAGCCTGGTGGCGAAGTCTGAAGTAACCCAACTCTCCACCGCAAGACGCCCCATATTCTTGTCCGGCGCCGCCAGGTCAAACTGCGCCCCGCTCCAGCTATTGCGCACGACTTCCCAGGGATAGCCGGCGCGCTCGGTCTGGTGAATGATGACGCATCCCGCCGCGCCCATCTGGGCAGCCTTCTCGAACTTGTAGGTCCATCGGCCGTAGTAGGTCATAGCCGTGCCGCCAAATGTCTTGGGGTCGAGCTTCGCCGGGTCGGACGGGTCAGGCACGGGCGGATCATTGATGAGCACGACGATCACCTTGCCCTTGACGTCCACGCCCTTGAAATCGTCCCACTGGAATTCCGGCGCCTGAACGCCATAGCCCACGAAGACCATGTCGGCATCAATGGAGGAAGAATCCATGACGCGCTTTGACCATGCGACGTAGTCGTCCTCAAATTTCGGTTTGAGCGCGCGGCCATGGCCTGCCAGCGTCAGTTTCATACGCTTGTCCGGCGTAATGCCCACCAAGGGCACATTCTGCAGATAACTGCCATCAGGGTTTCCAGGCTCAAGCCCGGCGAAGCGAAATTGATCCTCGACATATTTGATCGTGATCTGCTCGCCCTTCGATCCCGGGCCGCGGCCTTCAAACTCGTCCGAAGAAAGCTTGCGAATATGGTCGAGGAGGCGGTCGGCGGAAATGGAGCGCAGGCCTGCGTCAGGAGTACTGGGCGCGTGGGAGCAACCGGACAGCAGCGCAAGGCTTGCGGCGGCCACAAGCAACCGGGGAAAACGACTGCGAATCTTGCGGAAACACATAGCAGCCTCCATCTCAACCGTCGGGACCGGGCTCCAATTGCTCATCCTGGCGCAGGAAGGGGAGCCCGCCAAAATACAGACTGAGCTCTCGGCTGCATGTTATCTCGCGTCGGCTTGGGTGACAACCCGTGCCATGTTGCAATTCCTCCGTCCCAGGACCACAATTCGACCGGGAGAGAATATGGCTTCGTTTCAACCCGGCCAAGCCGTTCGCGTCAACCTTGCCGGCATTCAGGCGGGAGATGTACTCTTCCACGCCGCCGTGACTGCTGCGGTAGGTCACATCGTGCGCCAAACATCGGAAAATCCGCCGAAGTATTTGATCAAACTGCTTTTTTCATTTCGCGGAGTGAGCGAGGTAGAAGTGACCGAAGACCGCATTTCGGGTGGATGACTTTCAGCAGCTGTCTTTCCGCTGTTTTGCTCCATACGTCACAGAAGTCCCTGCGACCAATTCCGCCGGCACATACGTGGGTTAGAATGTTGGAGCGAATTTCGCAAAAGTCTCGCACGAGGTTCAAGTGATCCATCGGTATGTGTTCCACAACGACCGCCTTGTTCCGATCGAGCAGGTACGTCTTTCTCCGGGCCAGGCCGGCTTGCTCAGCGGCTGGGGATTGTTCACAACGATGCGGATTTTTCAGGGCGAAGCCTTCGCCTACGAACGTCACTGGCGGCGCCTCGAAAAAGATGCCGGACGGACACGGCTTCCCTTCCCGTTCGATCCAGCGCAAGTGCGGCGGCATTTGAGCGAACTGTTGAACGCTAATCAAGTTGTGGAAGGCACCGCTCGAATTTACATGATCTATAACCGCGTCGGATTCTGGCAGAGTGACGAACCCATGCCGCAAGTGGACTTGATTCTCTGCACGGCCGGGTTGCCAGCCCATCCGGAGCAAGTGCGCCTGAGTATCGCCGAACATGGCCGCCATGCGGCCTCACCGCTCGCCGGCGCGAAAGTCACTTCCTGGTTGAACAACGTCTGGCACCTGGCCGAAGCGCAGAAGAAAGGCTGGAGCGAAGTCGTGTTGCTCAACGAGCGCGGGGAGGTGGCCGAGTGCACGACGGCGAACATCTTCAATGTGAAGGACGGCAGGGTCACGACGCCGCCCCTGTCATCCGGTTGCCTCGAAGGAGTGACGCGCAGCGTGCTGCTCGAGATTGCTCCTCGCAGCGGCGTGCCGATGGCCGAGCAGACTCTGACGCCGGAAGACCTCTACGCCGCCGATGAAGTTTTCATCACCTCCACCAACCGCAGCTTGCTTGGGGTGAGCGAAATCGCAGGCCACAAGTATGCTGCCGCGCCCGGTCCCATCGCCCAGAAACTCGAGCGCGCTTTCGGCGCGGCCATGCACGAATACGTCGCGCAGCGAATCGCAAGCGCCCGCACCTGACCAGCGAATCGCTCTAATTCCCCGGCCGCACTTCGCGCGAGAGCCTACCCTTCGACCGTCACGCCTTTCCAGAAGGCAATGCGGCCTTTGACCTGCTTCGCCGCGTCTTTTGGCTCAGGATAATACCAGGCGGCATTTGGATTCCGTTTGCCACCAACTTCAAGATCGTAATAGTGCGCTACGCCTTTCCAAGGGCACACGGTCGTCGTCGAACTGGGGCGCAGATATTCATGTGCGACTGCTTCGGCGGGGAAATACGAGTTCCCTTCGACAATCACGCAAGCATCGCTTTCCGCCAGGACCGCTCCTTCCCATGTGGCTTTGGTCATTGAGACTCCCGCCGGGCTGCTTGCGGCTCGCGGCCAGCCGCAACGCAAATTATTTGTTCGAAGACAAGGCCTTGACGAGGCGATACAAATATTCCCGCCCATCATCGAAAGACTTGACGAGAACACGTTCGTCCCTGCCGTGGGAGCGGACATCGTTGATGTCGCCGGCGAGGCCGGAAGTGCCATAGGTGGGAATTCCGGCATTACGCAGGAAGCTGCCATCGGTTGCGCCGGTACCCATCGTCGGAATCACCGGGATGCCCGGCCAGAATTCCGATGTCACGCGCTCTATCTCCTGCACGATCTCCGGGTTTAGGGGCGACGGCTTGCTGTAAACGTGCGTCCACGTAGGAGTCACAGAGATCTGATTATCGTCCACGACCCGCACAAGCGTCTTCTGAACTTCTTCGACTGGTTCGCCCGGAAGGACGCGGCAATTGACGGTGGCCTGCGCCCTTTGCGGTAAAGCGTTGAAGGCGTGCCCAGCCTCGAGCATCGTCGCGACGCACGTTGTGCGAAGCTGCGCGTTATACGCAGGCATGGCGGAGAGGCGAGCGACAGCGGCGGGATCAGGCCGCCCGGAGGCAACGGAGTTCATTGCCGCGCCGATTTGCGGGTCTTCTAGTGCCGCAGCCCGTTCGAGCCACGCGCGCGTCGTTTCGTTCAGTGTGACCGGAAAATCGTATTTCGAAAGACGCGCGAGGCCTTCCGCCAAATGGTAGATGGCGTTGTCCTTGCTTGGCAGCGAGCTGTGTCCGCCCGAGTTCTTCACTTCCAGACTGTAATTGACGGGCACTTTCTCGCTGGTCTGTATGCTGTTGCGCAGGACTTTGCCATTTTTTGAATCCACCCTGCCGCCTTCGTTCAACGCAAACTCGGCATCGATTAGATCACGATGGTTCTTGAGCATCCACTGGACCCCGACGGCATTGGCGTCGAGAATTTCCTCATCCGTCTCAAGCAACAGGATGATGTCGCGGTCAGGCCTGTAGCCTTCCTGCTTGTAGCGGATCATGTTCGCAACGAACATCGCCGCCATGAACTTGTCGTCCCCGGAACCGCGGCCGTAGAAGTAGCCATCCTTCTCCAGAA
Source organism: Terriglobia bacterium (assembly GCA_041492805.1). Lineage (GTDB taxonomy): Bacteria > Acidobacteriota > Terriglobia > Acidiferrales > UBA7541 > Palsa-360. The sequence continues at coordinate 4,148 of JBGPXQ010000077.1, forward strand.
GTTTGAAAGGATCGAACGACCAATCCTCTCGCCGCGCTTCGACCACATCGATGTGAGCCATCATCAAGATCGGCTTGCGCGCGCCGGTCCCATGCAGCCGCGCCACAAGATTCCCCTTGCGCGGCACTGGGGCGAACACCTGGACGTCTGAGCCGGTGAAACCCGCCGCACGCAGCCGCGCGGCCATCGCCTCTGCCGCCTTCGACGTGTCCCCCGTAGCGGTGACTGTATTGATTTCAACGAGTTCCTTATAGATATCGTGCGCGAGCTGCTGGTTGGGAGAAAGCGTCTGGGCAGAAACCGAAAATGGCGCACTGATGAGCGCAAGGAAAAGAAAACTCAAAATACCGGGTGGCTTCATGGAACTCATGCGTTTCCCCTTTGAAGACGAAATGTCAACACTCCCGTCAATGCTTCGCCGCGATCGGATCAGGGCAGGAAAACCACCTGAAACCCAAGGCGGACGCGTTTAACAGGGGTGACCCGTGGATTCGATTCGGTACAGTCACGCCGTCGCGGTGATCATACGCGGTCAAGATTCCCGCGACAAGTTCATCATGAAATTGCCGGGATGTTATATAAGTGGTCAACCGGTGTCACTCCAGGACCATCCCTTTCGAGAACAGTGCGCGACGAATTGCTCGCATCGGGCCTGCAAAGCGCCTTCCCAGTCAAGTGCAGATCGTGGACGGGAACCGCCTCGCGCGGCGGCATAGTGCCAGATGTGGAAAGCCGACAAAGTGTCACTGGTGCGAAAAGGACTTATCGACTACTATCCCGCCAGCAGATTCCCAGTTCTGAACCCTTGGGGATTCTGGCCCGATTACCAATTTGGCGTCAGTTTGCGCGGTGGACGAAGGCGGTGTGCCAAGACCAGACGAACTGAGCACCGAGTCGCTCCAGGCTTCATGGCCCGCAAACAAATAGTCCTATTCGTTTGTTTGTCACGAATCATGCCGAATAGAAAAGAATGGGTGTACACTCTTTCCGATCTAGTCATAGAACCATCCGCCGCGCCCCCTATGGGCAACGGGCCTTGTGCCAGTCGACCAAACTTGGCGCTAGCAGCGGAAATCTCCGGTTCGGGCCATTCGATGAGTCACGAAAACAAGTGAAGGGAACAAATTCGTGAAAATCTTACTCTACAATCCCGACAACGGTGTCACACGCAACTTCATGCCGCACTTGTGGATGTTTCTGCTCAAGGCGCTGACACCATCTGGCCATGAAGTGTTACTGATCGACGGAAACGCGCAACCCATGGATGAAGCAGGTATCGCGCGATTCGTGCGGGAACAAAAGATCGGGCTCGTCGGCATTGGCGCAATGACCAGAATGATCGCGAAGGCCTACCGCATGGCCGACGCAGTTCGCGCCGCTGGAGTGCCGGTCGTGATGGGTGGACCGCACGTCACGGAAATGCCTGATGAGGCGCTCGGTCGAGACGGCGGAACATGCCATGCCGACGCGGTAGCCCTCGGGGAGGCCGACGAGACTTGGCCGAAGATCGTTGAGGATGCCGCGCGGGGCGCACTCAAGGACATTTATGCTCCCGTGGATGATTTCGGGCAGGAGCGGAAGCCTACGCTGCAGCCCTATCCGGCGATTGCATGGGACGCGATGAACCTCGACCAATTCAATCTTGTTCCGAAGGCCGTTCATCCGCTGCTCAGCCGGGTCGGGGACGGGTGGGGGACGTTTCGCATCATTCCGGTCGAGTCAGGGCGAGGTTGTCCTTATGGCTGCGAGTTCTGCACCGTGACTGGCTTCTTCGGCGATTCGATCCGGTTTCGCACGAACGAAAGCGTCGTGAACGAATTATTGCTGTTGAAAGCGCGCGCCAAGAGCGAGGGCGGCCAGATTGCGGTATTTTTCATCGATGATAATTTCGCCATCAATGTAAAACGCACGAAGTCGCTGCTGCGCGACATTATCGCCGCCAACGCGCAGGTCCATTGGGTGGCACAAATCAGCGCCAATCTTCTGCGCGATGAGGAACTCGTGGACCTCATTGCGGCCGCCGGGGGCAAGTGGATTTTCATAGGCATGGAATCCATCGATCCCGCGAATCTTGCCGGCGTGAACAAGGGTTTCAATAAGCCTGGCGAGTATGCAACCGTGCTCGAGCGGCTCGCGCGACGCAACGTGTTTGCGATCACCTCCTTCATCTTTGGCATGGACAACGACACTGTGGGAGCCGCGGAGCGCACGCTCAAGGAGATTCGCACCTGGCCTCCGGGGCTGCCGATCTTCGGCCTGCTCACCCCCTTGCCGGGGACGCCCCTGTACAAGAAGCTTGATGTTGCCGGCCGGCTGACGCGGCGAAAGCACTGGCAGGAATTCATTCCGTTTGCAATGGCCCACACCCCGCTGAGAATGACGATTGAGGAAGCTCACGCCGAGGTCAAGTACGGGTGGGACCGCTCCTACAGCCCGGAGGCCATCGCGCACGCGGTAGACTCGCTTGACTACAAGCCGCTGGGTTATCGAATCAATATTCTTATCGCTCGCCTTTGTTTCCGCGGGATCTATTTCCCTCAGATGGGGCCGCTGGCATGGGTGAAAGTGATTGCTCAAAACCGGCGAACGATCTTCAGCCTCGTGAAGGAGGCGTTCACCGGCGGGCGCGACGCGCTGACAAGCAGCAGGGTGCGCTCTTCAACAACAGATTCACTCAGCAGTGCGGATTGAAAACCTGCAAGGCAACATTTCACTGAATGGCAGGTCGAATAGTCCTTCACAGCATTAACGAGCTTAGCTCACCTCACAATTACAGTTAGAGTGGCTGTAGAACGCTGGTACTGATTCGTTCCGGCGAGCGTAGAGGAAAGTTCGGCCTGAGGTCAGGCCAGGTCTTCCGGGCGGATCGGCAAGCGCCGGACGCGCTTGCCGGTCGCCGCGAAAATCGCATTGCACAGCGCCGGAGCAACCGGGGGCACCGCAAATTCACCAGCCCCAGTGGGCGCCTCTTCGCTGGAAACCATGTGCACGTCCACGATGGGCATCTCGTGGATGCGCAACATCTGGTAGTCGTTGAAGTTGTTCTGCTGGACTCGCCCACGCTCGATCGTGATCGCGCCCCGGAGCGCTGCCGTCAAACCATACACGACGGAACTCTTGACCTGCGCATCGAGGCTTGCAGGATTTACGATGCGCCCGCAATCCAACGCACACACGACGCGATGCACCTTAAGAGTGCGTTCCTTGCGGTTCACCGAAATCTCAATCACCTGCGCCACGTAGCCGAAATAGGAACTCACGGTCGCGATTCCGCGGAACCGGTCTGCGGGTAGCGGCGTGCCCCACCCCGCCTTTTCTGCAGCCATCTCCAATACACCGCGGTGTCTCGGCGCTTTCACAAGCAAGCGCCGTCTTAGTTCGTAGGGATCTTTCTTGCCCTCCGCAGCAATCTCGTCGATGAAGCTCTCGAGAAAAAATCCGTTTTGGGAGGCGCCTACCGATCTCCAGAACCCTATGGGAATGCCCGCGTCCGTCAGTTGATAGTCCACGAGTATGTTTGGAATCGCGTATGGAACGGTGTCGCAGATTTCGACGCTTCTCGTATCGAGATTGTTCTTCACGGGGCCGAACCGGGCCATAAGGGAAGGACAGGCGATTCGATTCATCCAGACGGTCGGCCACCCATCCGCATCGAGCCCGGCGGTGAAGCGCGCATGCGAAGCGGTGCGATAGTAATCGTGCTGTATGTCGTCTTCCCGCGACCAAGTCACCTTGACGGGCCCGCCAATCGCCTTGGAAATTTCCACCGCTTCGCCGACAAAATCGGTCTCGAAGCGGCGCCCGAATCCACCGCCGAGAAAAGTCGTATGGACGAAGACGGCCTTGGGGTCCAGACCCGTTATTTTTGCGGCTATGGCTTGGGTATTCGTCTGATTCTGCGTTGGCGCCCAGACATCGCAGCGATCCGCGCGGACATGCGCGGTGCAGTTCTGCGGTTCCATCGTGGCATGCGCAAGAAATGGAACCTCGTATTCGGCCTCGATCTTTCTTGCCGCACCTGCGAGCCCCGCCGTTACGTCGCCTTCTTTCCGCGCAACGGCCCCAGGCTGCGCAGCACGATCGGCGAGCAGCTTGCTGATGGTGTCACTGCTGACGTTCGCGTTCGGCCCTTCGTTCCACTTCACATCGAGCGCCCTGCGGCCTTGCATCGCCGTCCACGTGTTGTTGGCAACCACAGCGACGCCATCCGAAATCTGGATTACATCCTTTACGCCGGCGACTGCCTTCGCCTTCGTAGGGTCATAGCTCGCTACTTTCCCTCCAAACACCGGGCATCGCGCTACGACTGCGTAAACCAATCCCGGTCGCCGCACATCGATCCCGTACTCTGCGCGGCCATTCACCTTGTCCGGGGTATCGAGCCGCTTCGTTGGCTTGCCAATGGTGTGAAACTGCTTCGGGTCCTTGAGCGGCACGTTCTGAGGCACAGGAAGTTTAGCTGCTGCCGCGGCGAGACTGCCGTAGGTCAGCTGGCGTTTCGTCGCGGCATGCAGGATCGCGCCGTTTTCCGCGCGGCACTCCGATTTGTCCACACCCCATTTTTGCGCGGCTGCTTCCAACAGCATCATGCGCGCCGCTGCTCCAGCTTTTCTCAGAGGCTCCCATGACGTGCGAGTCGCGGAGCTGCCTCCCGTGCCCTGAACACCGAATTGTGGATTGACATAAACTTTGTCGGCGGGAGCGAATTCGGTGCGGACCTTTTTCCAATCGCACTCCAGCTCTTCGGCGGCGAGCATCGAAAGCCCCGTCAAGATGCTCTGCCCCATTTCCGACTTGTCAATGAGGATGGTTACCAGGTTGTCTGTGCCGACATGGACCCAGGCGTTGAGGGCTACTGCCTCCTCGACTGCTGCAGGTGCCGCAGCCAACGCTCCCATGCGTACGGGTAAATTGAAGCCGATCAACAAGCCGGTTGCCCCGGCGGCGCCGATCTTCAGGAAATCGCGGCGATCCACGACGCGTGCGCTGAGACTCATGCTGTATCTCCGCTAACCGCAAACCGTGCCACAAACGCAAATTCAGACTGCGCGCCATCTGCCTCGGCTGCAATTGTGGGAAATCGTATGGCCGCAAGCGGCTCGTGTCAATGCTAGACCGCATTTTTTGGCCAGACACCGTTTTCGCGAACGAGTTTAGCGCATGTCTAAAGAACCCTCACCACTCTGCCTCAAGGTGAGCAAACATGAAAAATGGGGGTGTAAAATTCGGGCGCTCTCGCGCACTTGCGGCTCTGGTAGAATGCCGGTCATGCGGCCGCAAGACTTCGTTCGGTCCATCCGTCTCCTCGTGGCGTTCCTCTCGTGGGCGAGCCTGCCGGTTCTGCTCGGACTTTCCTGGGCAGTCCCCTCAACAGGGGCTCAAAAGCTCAGTTCAGCACCGTCAAGAACCGGCTCGAAGCTGCACACCAGCACCCTCGTGGTTGCGCCAAGTCTTGCTGCGCAACTCGCAAAGTTCAAGCCCGTGCGCATGCCGTTTGACTCCTC
>JBGPXQ010000082.1:0-9184 GCA_041492805.1 Terriglobia bacterium
ACCCACTCGCGCCAGCGCTTCCGCGGCGCCACGATTGCCGGCGCAGTTGCGACGGGTGCTTCCGCAATCCACTTCAGCTCGAGTTTCAGGTCGAGCGCCGATTGATAGCGCTCATCCGGGCTTTTCGCCAGGCAGGTTTTCACCACATGCTCGAGCGCCGGCGGCGTCATAGGCTGCACCCGGCTGATCGGCTCCGGGTCTTTTTCCAGAATCGCCGAGGCCACCGAGAGCTGCGACTTCCCCTCGAAGGCCCGCCTCCCCGTGGCCATCTCGTAGAGCACCGCGCCCAGCGCGAAAATGTCTGAGCGCGCATCGGCTTCTTTGCCCTCGATTTGTTCCGGCGACATGTACTGGATGGTGCCAACGATCGTGCCGGCGCTGGTCAGCGGCGACACTTGCGGGCTGGGGCTGCTCGTTGTGACTGCCGCCGAAAGCAGCGGCGCATTACCGGTGGCGTCTCCCGCGATGTTCAACGGCTTGGCCAGTCCGAAATCGAGGAGCTTCGCGCCCGCCTTGGTCAGCATGATATTGCCGGGCTTCAGGTCGCGGTGAACCACACCGCTGCGGTGCGCTTTGTCCAGCGCGTCGGCGATCTGCATCCCGTACTTGAGAACTTGTTCGAGCGGCAGCGGTCCTTTTTCGAGGCGCTTCGCGAGCGTCTCGCCCTCGACGCATTCCATGACGAGATAATCCATCCCGTCCTGATGGCCTACGTCGTACAGCACGCAGATGTGTGGATGATTCAGGCTGGAGATGGTCTTGGCTTCGCGCTCAAACCGCTGCTTGCGAACGGGATCGGAGGAGAACTGCGCTGGCAGGATCTTGATCGCGACGGTGCGCTCCCATCGCGTGTCGCGAGCGCGGTACACTTCTCCCATTCCGCCAGCGCCGAGAGGCGCCGTGATTTCATAGGGGCCAAGTTGTTTGCCTGGAGCGAGTGGCATAAGTGGCCGTGATTATAAACCCAGGAAGCCTTCGCCCGGTACCTTCCGCGCTCACCTGGACGTGTTACGCGCAAACCATAGAAGTGGCTGTACTCGGCATTTCGATTCGAGCCACCACGCGATAACTCCCGTAGTGTCGGCTATCCGGAAGTAATCCACTTCATCCGTTAGGCGACACGCTGGCGGCGATCCTTCCGCTGTTCCCGCGCCTGCCAAGTTGATGATTGAGGTGCTAGACAAGCGCTCGCCGAAAAACCTGTCCGATCCGAAGTCCCTCGAATAGGTATTTCCGCTTTCGGATGCCGCTCGCGTCTACTTTGGTACGTGGGCAGCATTGGTAGCACTGTCACCCTTCTCCATCTGCGGTTACCCGTGGGTTGGTTCAGCCTGAGATGGAGAGAGGGCGCTCTCCATCCGTGAGTATTCCGCCCTACAAAATCATTCGAGCTCCGCCACGTCCATCCGTCTCAACTTCAGGCCGCCCCTAGGAGAGGGTTTGCGAGGAATCTGATTTTTCTCCGAAGGGTGGGTTTTAGCCTCTTCCGCTTGGGCTGACTCGGCCGCAGACGAGCGGGTCATGCGTGCCACCATTTACCAAGATGTGAAACTACGGACTCGCTTTGAGTGCTAGTATCATGGACAAAAGTTGGCGATCTGAATGCGTACAACGTGGATCGCCGCAAAACAGGCTATGGTCAGCTGCCCAAATTGCGGTGAAAACACTCCAGCCTCAGCCAGGAGCTGTCCCAGCTGCCAAGCTGATGTCGGGTTTCCCAACGTTAGAGCTGCTGAGGTACCTGAGGAAAAGGCGGCATTAAAGCAACGTCTGGCTGATGCGGAGACATCTGCCAGAGCGAGGAAGTGTGAAGCAGTTCTCAGAGACTTTGGAAGGGCCGTACTTCAATCAAGAGCGGTTATCTGCCAGAACCTTGGAATCGTTTCAAGTCTGGTTTCGAGCGACAATGCGTTGTACGCTAGCTTCTACAAGCAGATAGAGGGAGAAGTGCGGCTGCCGGAGGACAACCGATTTGACCGAGGAAGAGCTGCGGTGGATGGGACGCTCTTCCCGAACTACCACACGAAAATCTGCTTTGCCGCGCTGTCATTAGACAATCTTGGGCCAACTGCATACGGGGCATACACGCTGGTGCTGAAGGAAAAGATGATATTCCAGAGAGCGACTGTATTTGAAGAGAACTCATTTTCCTTTTGTCAAGTCAAGCATCACATTGTAGTTGGCGACTCGATCCCACTGGGTTACCGCGCACTGTGGCCGGAACGAGACCAATTGGCGATGGCCAAATCGCACAGCAGACTCGAGCCAACAACGCATCCCGATGAATACCCCGCAATTCTGGTACATCGGGCTTCAGACCCGCATGATGACGACTTCATCGAGGTCCATATCTGGGGGCCCATACACCGCACAGCAATTGAACGTGTAGTTGGTCCCAAACCGAAGAGCCGCGAGGATCGGGTATTATGGAAGAGCTTGGCGACCAAGCTAAGAGAGGTCGGCGCAGAGCTGGAGACCCGCTGATGGACGCACTGATTTCAGGCCAAGCCGGGGTTGCCATCCTGATCCAGGGCAATGAGATTACCACGCTTGGGATCGAAGACGGACGCGGTGAGTTGCGATATGCCCCGGCCGCAATACCCTACCTGCTAGCCGGAGCGAACGACGTTGTTGAGATCAATTCGACGTCAAGAAGGGACGTCCTAGGCCGCTTGAAGCTCTCTTGGCAGTTTGACCGTGCCTTGCAACTTACCTTAATCGCGCTGGACAGATCGGAGGAAGTCGAAAACAGGAGACTTTCAATCGAGTGCTTGTCCGAACTCTTCGGCGACCATCAAGTCTTGGAGTCCGTTGGTAACCGGCTCTATTCGGCCCCTCTTCCCGAAGGAAGCGACCTTGAAGCTGCTTCGTTATTTGCGCAGGGCTGCCGCGGCATTGAGCAGTTCTTCCGGGATCTACACCTGGACCAAGGCCTGATCCAGCGAGTCCGGAACGCATGGGATAGCATTCCCGTCTCGCATTTTGACGCTGAAAGTGCAAAACAGGAGTTCTTGGAAGCGGCAATTACGGCCGGTGCCTTCAGGCTTCTCGCCAGAGCACACTCTGACCCAGCGGCATTCGGCCTCGCCACGATACAGTGTCACCAGAATCTGATGACACTGCCCAACTATCGGAAGATTCTTCAGGCATGGACCAGCCCCTTGAAGCCTAGACAGGTTGCGTCGGCCATACCTGAGCCCTCAGACATCCAGAAGCAGTCAAGCCGAGAGCACGCTAATCGCCATCAGCCTCACGCGAGGTTCGTAAGCACACATGAACTGTTTGAGAATGTGAAGAAACAGAAGCAGGCAATTGTTGACCTGCTCAAGAAGGACGATATTGCTCACGTGAGAGCATACGCGGACCAACTGATCGAGTCCCAGCTAAGAACTGGAGGCCCGGAATACGCGGCGATGTCACTCTGCGATTTGGCACAGGAGGCCAAGGCCATACACAATTATTCTCTCCAAGTCGAATTGGCCCAAAAGGCAGTCGAGGTCGCACCGGAAGATGGGTGGGCCCACGGCCAAGTCGCGGACGCATACGTGTGTCTAGGCCAATACGACAATGCGTTGAAGTCATTCCAGCTTGCCGCGACATTCGGACAGCCAGCCTTTGCAGCTTGCGGGCGAGCCAGAGTCCTCCGGGCAATCGGCAGACTCGATGAATCACTCGCCGCATTTGAGCAGGTAATCGCCGCCTATCCAGAGGAGAACACTGCCTGGTATGGGCGGGCGGAAGTCCTGCGAGACATGTGGAAACTAGACGATGCGCTTCACGCCTATGACCTGGCAATTCAAACATTCCCGGCCGAAATAGTCCCACGCTGCGGAAAGGCAGCTGTGCTCAAGGACATGGGCCACTTGGACGAATCTTTGAATTCTTACGATGATGCGATCGAGAAGCTTGGCGACGACGTCGTACCGCTTTGCGGCAGGGCAGATGTCTTGAAGGAACTGGGTAGACTGGATCAGGCGCTCACCGCCTACGATCACGCGATTGGGGCGTTTCCGACGGAGTGCATACCGAAGTGCGGACGGGCTGAAGTCCTGAAAGAAATGGGGAAGCTAGACGAGGCCCTAGAAGCGTACTCGGATGTGGCCGCTGCTTTCCAGCATGACGTGGTCCCACTCAGTGGTCGCGCCGAAACCCTCAAGAGAATGAGGAGATTTGAACAGGCTCTCACTGCGTATGAAGACGCCCTCCAGCGATTCCCAGATGAGAGGAGACTCCGAAATGGTCGGGCAGACGTACTTAAGAGGCTAGGGCGACTCAGAGACGCGCTGAGAACCTATGATGACAATATCAAACGCTCACCTTACGACATCATTGCATTGAGCGGCCGTGCCGATGTCTTGAAGGAGCTGGGGGAACTTAAAGAAGCCGTCGCTGCGTATGGCGTTCTGATGACACGGAATCCAAGTAAGCAGAGCATCAGAAACGCAAAGGCTGCAGTCCTCACTGTCTTGTGTCACTACGAGGAGGCTTTGAAGCTGCTTCCCGTAGGTGATCCCCACACACGGGAAGAATGGATTGCCCAACATATCAGAGGAATGATTTTCCTAAGAAGGGGAAAGCTTGACTTAGCCCTCAAGCTGTTCGAAGTAAGCGTAGCAAGAATTCCGTTCGCAAGCGAACGGAGGTATTTCGAAAATGCTCTTGCGGTGGCAAAGCTTCGCATGAAGAAATTCGACGAGGCGGTCAAGTCCCTGGGCCAAGACCGCGAACCACTCACAAACGTTCTTCGGATGCATGCCTTTGGGGGCATGCAGCGGCTTGGTGAAGCGCGGGACATCCTGGAGAAACTCGAGTCCAACTGCCCCCGGAATCTTGTCCGGCTAAAGAACGAGCTTGCAGCCCGCTATAAGCTCTCGCGTAACGCTCCGAGGCACGATGTGCGATGGGTCTTCGACGAAGAGTGCCGGGGCGTGTTGTTAGAAGCCGCGTGAGGCTTTCGTCCCGCTCCGCACGCTGCTGTTCGGCGCCAAACCTTTAGTGAAACTTGACAGCGGGGAGGCCTTCGGGGTCTTCCGCTATTACCGCGCCGCCTCCAACTTCCGATCCCGCTGGGCCTGAATCTCCTGCTGATGCCCTGCGAGCATGCCCTTCGGCGTGATGTAGCCAATGGCACTGTTCAGACGGATGTCATTGTAATGGTCTACGTAACCCTTAACCAGACGCCGCGCATCGCCCAGCGGCCCAAATCGTTTCCCGCAAACGCGCCCTAGGCCACATCGAAAACACACTGCCAATCGGGCCTTGCCGCATTCCGTTTGTTCCCGTACTCTGCCTCTTTCGCAACGCATCGAAATAGGAGACTGTGTGACCTGCACGATTTGCAATCGGCGTCCGCCGAAGCGTTTCTGCCCCGCCAAAGGCGAGAAGATTTGCGCGGTCTGCTGCGGCAGGGAACGCGAAGTGACGATTGACTGCCCCTCCGATTGTCCTTATTTGATTGCCGCACGCCGCTACGAGAGTGAGCATCGCAAGCCGATTCCTGCGGACCAGGTGCCTTACTCGGACGTGCAATTTTCAACGGATCTGGTGCACGAACGGCGCGACGTGGTTTCAGGACTCGGTTTCACCGTGCTGAAATGTGCAACCGAGAACAAAGCGCTCGACGATTCGGAGGCCCTCGCCGCGCTCGGCGCGCTGGCGGAAACGTACCGCACGCTGGGAACGGGAATTTATTACGAGCGTCCGCCGGATGCGCCGCTGGCGCACGCACTGTACGCACAGTTGAGCCAGTTCTTGCAGGAATTCAAGAAACAAGAAGCGGAACGGACCGGATTCTCCCACCTGAAGGATTCCCAGATTTTCTTCCTGCTGATTTTTCTCTTGCGCGTCGGGCGGCACGAGACGAATGGCCGTCCGCGCTCCCGCGCGTTTCTAGATTTTCTGCGCGCGCAGTTTCCCCGCGCACCAGAAGCGGAGCCGGCGGCGCGCATCGTGATTCCCTGAAAAAACTGCAAAGAGAGAAGGAAAGCTGGTGCTTAGCCGTGCGCATCGAGCGAGAGCGCGAGTTGGGGAGAACTCCACTCGCGCGCGGTGGATGGTTCCGGACGCGAACCGAGGCCGTATTTCGCGCGAAGCGCGCGGACGCGCTCGGACATTTCCTTGCGATAGGATTCCGGCGCGTAGCCGGAGCGGCCGTACCATTCGCGGTAGCTGCGCGCAAGCTTTGGAAACTTGGCCTCGACGAACGGCAGGAATTGTTTGAGCGAGGAGGGCATCAGGAAAAGAACGTTCGCACAAAGCCATTGCGCTCCCGCATCGCGCGCCGCACGCGCCAGCGCGTCGAGATCTTTTTCGCTGTCTGTCAGCCCGGGAAGAATCGGCGAAGCGAAAACGCCGGCAGCAAGCCCGGCATCGCGCAGGCTGCGCACGGCCGCGAGGCGAAGGTCGGGCCGCGGCGCGCGCGGCTCGAGCAGTCGCGCGAGGCGCGCGCGGAGCGTCGTGACGGTGATGTTGATCGTGAGCGAAGAACGCGCGGCCACGCGCGTGAGCACGTCGATGTCGCGCACCACCTGATTCGATTTCGTCGTAATCGAGACGCTGAGCCCTTCGCGCTCCGCCATTTTTTCGAGGATCGCGCGCGTCGCGCCGAATTCCCACTCCGCGGGTTGATAGGGATCGGTGGCCGTGCCGATGGCGATGTGTTCGCCCCAGATTTTTTCGGTGTCGAGGTCGCGCGCCGCCAGCGCCCCCGCATTTTTCTTCACATAAATTTTGCGTTCGAAATCGGAGCCGTCGAGCTCCATGTATTCGTGCGTATAGCGCGCGTAACAATAGTGGCAGCCGAATTCGCAACCGCGATACGGATTTATTGTCCAGCGAAAAGGAACTCGCTCGGAGTCGCAGCGATTCAGAATCGAGCGGACCGGTAGCAGAAAATATTCCGTCCCGCGCCGTGTGTCGGCGCAGGGGGAGGAAGCGGCGAGGCGCGCAATGCCGACCAGCTCCGCAGCGGCCTTCGTGCTCCCGTCAGGCACGGGAGTGGGCGTTGGAAGGCCGCAAGGGGGCTCGCAGGCGCCGGCAAAAGCGTCGTGGGGGAATAAGGCAGGACTGGCCAATTCCGACCGGCGCGCGCGGCGCAGAAGCGGCGCCGCTGCCGATCGAAGTGTGGGTGAAGTGGCCATGAAATGCCTCGCCGCACAGGCCCCGAATATATTCGCTTTTTGTTCGCCATGTCAAGAAATAACTTCGCTATTTATTCGCCCGTGCCCTTCCCGAACATTTTCCGCGACTTTCCGCCGCTTCCCCCGCGCGCAGCTATACTCGAAAAACGGTGTTGGGAAAAGCCTTGAAAGAAAGTAGCGTCGGCATTTTGATTATTGACGACGACCTGGAAAGCCAGCTCGCGTTGCGCTACGTGCTCGATTCCGAGGACTGGCGCGTGCGCGTGGTGCCGCTGGTGCATCAGGGTCTCGCCGATCTGGCGACGGGCGATTGGATTCTCGTGATCGTGAATGTGGCGCTGACCGACTTGAGCGGGCCGGTGTTTGAGATGTTGAAGGATCTCTCGCAGGCCGACGTCACCGGCGGTGGGCGCAAGCGCGCGCGAGTTCTGTTCCTGATTCCTGAGCTGCTCGCGAAAGAAGCGCAGCCGGTGCTGGAATCCGGCAGGATTCCCTACGTACTCAAGCCGTTCCACCTCCACGATTTTCTGGAAAAAGTCAGCGACCTGCTCATGGAAGCGCAAGCGATCAAGAAACCGATTCGGCCGATTCGTCTCGAGCCGGCGAAAGACAAACGAAAAAAAGATCGGCGCTCCGGCATCGATCGCCGGCAAACCATGTTTGCGTCTCGCACGGATTATGAAATGACCGAAGAAGAAATTGCCGATTTCGAGCGGCAGGAAGAAGAAGACCGAAAGAAACGGGAGAAGAGAGAGAAAGAGATCGAACATCTGTAACACATTCCAGCAAAAATAATTCACCGCAAGAAATCGCCTCAAGTCCGCCGCAAGAAAACGCTTGGCGCCGGAAACTAAACTGAAAACTTTTTTGCGAATTCCCTGCAAGAAATTTCGGGCTCCCCGTTCAGAGCTAGAGGAGCCGCATTGCAATGCGGCCTCGCATGATTCCGGGGAGGATGAAATGAAGAATTTAAATTTGCAGAGATGGAGTTTTGAAAGCGTCGCGGCGACCGCGCTGCTCGCAAGCGCGATCGTGGCGGGACTCATTTTCGCGTGGGGATCATCGAGTGCCGCGGGAACAGGAGGAAAAAATCTCGCGGCGGATCCCGCAGAAAATTGGCGCATCGCGGAGCCAGTGACGTACGAAGGGCTCAGCGTATTTCCAGTGCTGGCGCGCGAAGCCGCGGATACCAGCGCATTTCTAACTCTCGATGAAGCGCTCGCTTCGGGCGAAGCAATCGTGACGGAACAAGGAAGCGATATTTTGCGGCGGTCGCGCGGACGACATCCAGACGATCGCCCGATTCCATTTGACGGAAGCGGCGGACCACAAGTAAATCAGCTCGTGCTGGTGAATCGCAGCTCGAAGCCTCTCTTGCTGCTCGCCGGCGAAGTAGTCTCGGGCGGAAAGCAGGACCGCATCATCGGCAAGGATCGAATCGTTCCGGTGGGCGCGGAGCCGCTGCCGCTCGATGTTTTCTGCGTCGAACACGGCCGGTGGACCGCGGCGTCGGCGCAATTTTCTTCGGCGAAAATGATGGCCCATCCGAGCGTTCGCGAAAAAGCTGCGGTGGCGCAGAACCAGAGCGAAGTGTGGGCCGCAGTGCGCAGCGGCACGACAGCAGAGCCGCGAACCTCCTCCGGCAACGGCGGTGGGACGGTGGGAGGACTTTCGCAGCCTGTTTTGGATGAGCTGGCTTCGACCGTCGCGCCGACGGGATCGTACGTGAAGATGTACGGCTCGGAGCGCGTGTCGGGATCGGTGGAAAATTTCGCAAGTGAAGTGGAGCGGCGATTCAAGCGCGCCACGGCAAATCTGAAAGGCGAGCGCGTGGTGGGCGTGGTGGTCGCCTACGGTGGTGAAGTGGCGTGGAGCGACGATTTCGCGTCGCCGCAACTTTTCGAGCGATACTGGCCGAAGCTGCTGCGGAGCTACGTCGTGGAAGCGCTGGCACGACCGGAAACGCGGGAGCGCGCTTCGGTCGAGGATGCGCGCGATTTTCTGCGGCAGTCGAAGGGGCACGAGCGCGCCGAAAGCGAGCCGGG
>JBGPXQ010000133.1:0-7139 GCA_041492805.1 Terriglobia bacterium
CAGCAAGCAGATTGACGATATCCGGAGCCGCCTGCGCGCCGGACAGACCACGCTCAGCGACGACGAGAAGAGTCGGCTGGCCCGCGAAGGCGACTCGCTGACGAAATCGCTGCAGCGCAAGCAGCAGGATTTCCAGGACGATACGAACGAGGCGCAGCGGGAGGTGGTGGATCGCATCGGGCGGAAGATGCTCGAAGTGATCGACCGGTACGCGCGCGAAAACGGCTACGCCGTGATCGTGGACACGTCGGCGCAGAACACGCCGGTGATCTACGCGTCGAACCAGGTTGACGTGACGCAGGAAATTATCCGGCTCTACGATCAGGCGAACCCGGTGAAGAGTTCGCAACCGGCTACGCCGCGGCCAGCCACACCGCGTCCGGCTCCGAACAAGCCGCCGCAGCAGTAACCGTTTTTGCTCTTCGGGCCTCTTCCTCACACGGGGAAGAGGCCCTTTTTGTTTCGCTTCAAGCATTCCGACCGCCCGATTCCTTGTGAAGACGCAAAGAGCGCTTCGCGGGTGCCGGGTTACGGCTGGCGCCAGGTTGCGCGGCTTCGTGAAAAAAGTATGTTTTTGTTGCGGTCTGGCGCGACTCCCTCCGTTTGTTTTCAATCGGTTAGAGGCGATTCTGTTTGGAAAAATGTTGCGATTAGGAGCGGGGAGAGGGGCGTGACGGCTGAAGGAAGCAAAGAGGTTAGGGGAGCCACAGGACTCAAATCTACGAGGCGAAACGATTGTGACGCGAGGAGTTTTAAGACACTTCAATGCAGGGTGCCTGGGGCCGCGCGGTTCGCGGCTCGGCGGCGGAGGCGTCTTTTCGTCGTGGCGCATGGAGTACGGTAGCACGTTGTGGACAAGATGCAAGCGGCAGTGCGTGTGGACTGGGAGCTGGCAATTGGAGAGATAGGTTTCAGGTCGTAGGTAAGCAATTTGTATATAATCGGTGCCGATGCCTTTCAAGGAATACCTCGCTGAAATCCAAAGGAATCTCAAAGGCGGTCAATCCACAGAGCCTTCGTACTACCCCGCTCTGAAGGCTCTGCTGGAATCACTCGATCCATCTATCACCGCAGTTACTAATCCCAAGAAGACTGCCCACGGATCACCCGATTTCAGCATTAAACGGAAAAGACGCATCCTTGAATTTCCGGTGGGGTGGATCGAAGCAAAGGAAATAGGGGAAGACTTAAACAAGATCGAAAAGACAGATCAGATCAAACGTTACTTGAATCTTTCGAACCTTGTCCTGACTGACTTCCTCGAATTCCGCTGGTACGCCGACGGCGAGCGCCGTTTGGTAGTGCGGTTGGCCAGTGTTCACGGCAAGAAAGTGACAGTCGAGCAAGGAGGCGAAACAGGAATCCAAGACCTACTCAAGGGATTCCTCCAACACCAAATTCCTCCCGTTCGCGGCTCTCGGGAGCTTGCTCGTCGGATGGCCGACCTGGCCCACTTTATCCACGACGCGATCTTGGTTGCGTTCGAGAAGGAATCTGATCGAGGCAGGCTGCACAGACAACTTGAAGCCTTCCAGAACACTCTGATCCCCGACCTCAAGCCCGAGCAATTTTCCGATATGTACGCGCAGACCATTGCTTACGGTCTTTTTGCTGCTCGCTGCCAGTCCCCGAAGGTGAACGGTGGGTTCACGCGGGCCAGTGCGGCTGAACTCATTCCCAAAACCAATCCATTTTTACGAAAGCTATTTCAGGAGATCGCTGGCGTTGACCTGCCAGAAACCATCCGCCCATTCGTGGATGATCTCGTTGCGTTACTGCGCGGAACTGATGTTGGATCTGTCCTAGCAGATTTCGGCAAGCGCGCCGCAAAGGAAGATCCGGTCGTCCACTTCTACGAAGATTTTCTTCAAGAGTACGATCCCAAGCTCCGTGAGGTGCGAGGCGTCTATTACACGCCGGAACCGGTCGTGTCTTTCATCGTTCGCTCAATTGATCACATCCTGAAGGCGGATTTCAAGAAGCCGCTGGGATTGGCGGACAAGGACGTACTCATTTTGGACCCGGCTTGCGGTACGGGCACGTTTCTCTACTATGTGATCCGGCATATCTACGACGCGCTGCTGCAAAAGGGTCAGAAAGGCCAGTGGAACAGCTATGTTTCGGAAAACTTGCTCAAGCGCGTCTTCGGCTTCGAGCTTCTCATGGCTCCCTATGCAGTGGCTCATCTCAAGTTGGGACTGCTGCTCCAAGAGTTGGGTTACAAGTTCGATGCGGATGAACGGCTAGGCATTTACCTGACAAACTCTTTGGAAGAGGCTGTCAAAAGGGCGCAGCAAGTCTTTGCGTTTGCGGATGCCATCACCGATGAAGGGGTCGCCGCGCAAAAGATCAAGCGCGACGAAAAGATCATGGTGGTGCTTGGCAATCCGCCATATTCAGGCCATTCGGCGAATCGCAGTTGGGAGATCAAGAATGGAAAGAGGGTTCCTACATTCATCGGGCAGCTCTTGCAGGACTACTACGTGGTGGATGGCAAACCGCTTGGCGAGAAAAACCCGAAATGGCTTCAGGATGATTACGTCAAGTTCATCCGATTCGGCCAATGGAGAATCGAGCGCACAGGTTTCGGTATTCTGGCGTTCATTACGAATCACGGCTACCTGGACAATCCGACGTTTCGCGGGATGCGCCAGCAATTGATGCGTACCTTCTCCGAAATCAGCGTCCTTGACCTCCACGGCAACAGCAAGAAGAAGGAGAGAGCCCCGGATGGCTCGAAGGATGAGAACGTTTTTGACATTCAGCAGGGAGTAGGCATCGGGGTCTTCGTTAAGAAACCTGGCGCAGCAGGCCCGGCGCAGGTTCGGCACGGCGATCTCTGGGGTGTTCGTGAAAACAAGTACGGGAGTCTCTCCGAGTTGGAGTTTCAATCGGTTCAATGGGAAAAATTGGAGCCGCGCGCGCCGACATATCTCTTTATCCACCAGTCCGCGGACTTGCTTGCCGAGTATGAGAAAGGCTGGAAATTGACGGAAGCCATGCCGCTCAACGTCACTGGATTCCAGACCCACCGGGATCCCTTTGCCATCGCATTTGAAAGGCAAACAATTGTGAACCGGATCAAGCGGCTGCGCGACAAGAAATGCTCCGATGATGAAATACGTGCAGAGTTCAACATTCCAGACAATCGTGATTGGAAGCTGGCGAACGCCCGCGCTGAAATCACTACGACCAAGAACTGGCAATCTCCCGTCATCCGCTGCTTGTATCGTCCATTTGATTGGCGCTGGTGCCATTTCAGCAACGTCACGATGGATTATCCACGTACAGAGCTCATCGAGAACATGGTGGGCAAAGAGAACCTGGCCCTTAATGTGTGCCGCCAGACCAAAGCACCCAGGTGGCAGCACGCGGTGGTGAGCAATACTCCCGCGCCTGCCGTTTTTGTGGAAGTGAAGGACGGGTCCAATGTCTTTCCGCTATACCTTTACCCGCACAGCAAGCAACACAGCCTCCACGCGGCTGAGCGCCAAACAAACTTCTCCGAAAAGTTCATCACGGACATTAAGTCCAAGCTGAAACTTACATGGAGGGATGACAAACCTGGTGACCTTAGCGAGACGATAGGGCCGGAAGATGCCTTCGCTTACGCCTATGCCGTGCTCAATGCGCCTGGCTATCGCAGGCGATACGCGGAGTTCCTGAAGCAGGACTTTCCTCGCCTGCCTCTCACTTCAAACCGGAAGCTGTTCGCTGCTCTAGTGAAGGAAGGGAGGGAGTTAATCTCCCTTCACCTGCTCGAATCGCCGAAACTGACCGGTTTCATTACCCGCTACGAACAGCCCGGAAGTCACGTCGTCGAGAAGGTGCGATACGTCGAGCCAAATCCTACGGCACGCATCTCTGCCGGTCGCGTGTACATCAACGGCACACAGTATTTTGAGGGAGTCCCCGCAGAGGTGTGGCGATTCCAAGTGGGCGGCTACCAGGTCTGTGACAAGTGGCTCAAGGACCGAAAGGGCCGCGCGCTCACTTCGGATGAAATCGACCACTATCAGAAAGTCGTCGTCGCACTGAGCGAGACAATCCGCATCATGCGCGAAATCGACGCGGTAATTCCTGGCTGGCCTCTGCCGTAGAAGTGCTTCGGCGGTGATGGGCAGTTCAGCATGGGCCGCTTCGGCGCGGAACTGTTGAGGACATCTCCCTCCAGAGATGGTCGAATAGGATGGTGAAACGAGGGGGGAGGGGAAGAGGGAGAAGTGTCAAGCGGCGAGTGGCTAGTGGTTGGTGGCTAGTGAAGAGTGGCTGGGGGCGAGTGAGAAGTGACTAGCAGGCTGCGGAAAAAGGGCCAAAGACAGGCACCGCGGCTGCTTTCAAACGAGCAAAGCATTGAAAACAAGATGCCGGGCTGAAGCCCACGAAGCGGTAAGGAAAAGAAGCCGTTGATGTCGCGGCTCAAGCCGCGACCCACAAAGCCAAAGGGATTTTTTCCGCAGCCTGCTAGAGACCAATGGCTCCTCGGGTTCTCTCGGGCAAGCTCGTGAGCCGCAAACGGGGCGGCAGAGAAAGACACAAGTCGCAACAGATGGGTGGGTCGCGATCCGCCCGTACAAGAATCGGAGGTGCGGAAGAACTGGCGGAGCTGAGAGCCAGTTGAAGCCGAATTGGTCGAACTGCAATCGCTTAACCTGGCTGCGCGCGAGTACAACGGTTTTAACGCCGGTCCGACTAAGGTGATCGCGCGCGAATCCCTCGGAGATTGTTTCCTCAGCTTGCCATGAGCAAGAGCTAAGAATAGACTCCGCCGAAGCTTGCTAACCTGGCGAGGGAAAGCCATGGAACCCTCCATTTCAAGCCGGCAACGAACATCCTTACAAGAATCCGGGCAACTGGAAGGGAACCGCGGAAGAGGAGGCCCAATGAAGACGAGAGTGAACCGAGTCCTCACAATGGCATGCGTTTACCTGATCCTCGCTGCGACGGCTGCAGGCCAGCACGAGCACATGGGCCAGCCGCAGAACCTGGGCACAGTCAACTTCCCAATCTCTTGTGACGCGGGCGTGCGCCAGCAGTTTGGCCGTGCGGTAGCCCTGCTGCACTCCTTCTGGTACCAGCAAGCCGCACAGGAATTTGCCGCGGTGGCGAAGGCCGATCCGGCCTGCGGCATGGCGTACTGGGGGATCGCCATGACTCACTACCATCCCCTGTGGGAAGCGCCATCCCCTGGAGACCTGAAACAGGGCCAGGAGGCCGCCGAGAAGGCGAAATCCGCGGGCGCCAAGACCGAGCGCGAGCGGGACTACATTTCCGCAGTCGCGGTTTTCTATAAGGATTTCGACAAGCTCGACCATCGCACCCGGGCACTGGCTTACGAGAAGGCGATGGAGCAACTCCAGTCGCGCTATCCGGACGATCGAGAGGCAGAGATTTTCTACTCGCTTGCGCTGCGAGCCACGGCCCCTCCCTCCGACAAGACCTATGTGAACCAGAAAAAGGCCGGCGCGATTCTGGAGAAAATCTTTACGGAAGAGCCGAACCATCCCGGCGTGGCCCATTACATCATCCACTGCTACGACTATCCGACGCTCGCCAATCGCGCGCTCGATGCAGCGCGCCGGTACGCGAAGATCGCGCCGGATTCGCCGCACGCGCTGCACATGCCTTCGCACATTTTCACGCGGCTGGGTCTCTGGCAGGAGTCCATCGAATCGAATCTTGCTTCGGAGGCCGCGGCGCGAAAATACGATTCGCCGGGCGACGAGCTGCACGCCCGCGACTATCTCGTGTACGCCTATCTGCAGGAAGCGCGAGACCGCGAAGCCCGCCGTGTCTTCGCCGCTCCGATGGCGAATCGGCAGGCCGACCCGCAGTATTTTGCCGGGCTTTACTCCATCGCCAGCATGCCGGCGCGCTATTCCGTCGAACGGCATCAGTGGAAGGAAGCAGCCGCTCTCCAGTTGCCGCCGGGCGTGCCTCCAGCCGGGCGATACACTTGGACCGAGGCGAACATCTATTTTGCCCGGGCCCTGGGCGCGGCTCGGACCGGAGACCAAGCCCTCGCCCGGGACGCGATCGGAAAGCTCGCATCGTTTCGAGAGACGATTCTTCAAGCCGGCGACAAATACTGGGCCGAACAACTGGAAATCCAGGGTGAGATCGCCACCGCCTGGCTGATTCTGGCGGAAGGAAAGCAAGATGAGGCACTCAAGCAGATGCGAGTCGCCGCCGACCACGAAGATCGTACCGACAAGCATCCAGTGACGCCGGGCGTGATCCTGCCGGCTCGCGAACTGCTCGGCGATATGCTGCTGGAATTGAAGCAGCCGGCCCAGGCCCTCCCCGAATACGAAGCCGTGTTGCGCGCCGCGCCCAACCGCTTTAACGCCATTGCTGGCGCCGCCCGCGCCGCGGAACTGTCAGGCGTCCACGAAAAAGCGAAAGGGTATTACACGCAGCTTGTGGATCTCTGCCGGATGGCCGACGGGGACCGGCCTGAGTTACGCCACGCCAGGAAATTCCTCGCCGGCGACTGAACTGGATCTGTTTCGGCTGGAACACCGGCCGCGCATAAACGGCTCGGCAGGAATTGGCTGAACTTGCCGGAGCGCGGATGTGCGGGATGGAACGGTCGGCTCCGGGCGGGCTAGAACCGCCGCCCTGCAAGAAACCAGCGGAGTAGGCCGAGCCGCAGGCAGGCGAGCGCCCGGCTGAAGGCGGCCACCACAAACGCAGAGGATCCTCCGGAGAAGCTTGCGTTTCGGGGCACCGAACGATATACTCCCGGTGTTTCGGAAACAGGTCGAACGACCGAGTGGGCGCGAGCCCACTTTTTTGTTGGCGGCTGATATGGGTGTCGCCGCCGGTGGCCCAAAAGCGAACACCGCGCGGGGACGGCCCAAACCGCAACAGGACCATGGACTTGCAGAAGATTCGCGAGGCAGCCGAACGAGTGGCGCGGTCAGAGGGCATCGAGATCTACGATGTCGAATGGTTCGTGGGCAGGCAGCGGATGCTGCGGGTCTATCTGGACCGTCCGGGATCGCCGGAGAACCCCGAGGGTGCCGGAATCAGTCATAAGGAGTGTGAGGCGGTGAGCCAGCAGTTGAGCGTGATCCTGGACGTGGAGGAACTGATACCGGGGCCGAGCTACGTGCTGGAAGTCAGCTCGCCGGGGC
>JBGPXQ010000090.1:0-8835 GCA_041492805.1 Terriglobia bacterium
CAATGCGGTCGAGCGATGACGCGTAGGCAATCAGGCCGTAGCGCGAAACGCGGCCATAGCTCGGATTCAGCGCCGCGACGCCGCAAAACGAGCCGGGCTGGCGAATCGATCCGCCCGTATCAGTTCCAAGAGCCACTACTGCCAGGCCGGCAGCAACCGCTGCGCCCGAGCCGCCACTCGATCCGCCGGGAACGCGGTCGGTGGCGACGGGATTGCGCACGGGGCCGTAGGCGGAGTTTTCGGTGGAACTGCCCATGGCAAACTCGTCGCAGTTGGTTTTGCCGAGAACGATTGCCCCGGCGTGTTCGAGGCGTGTGACCGCTGTGGCGTCGTAAGGGGGCTTGTACCCCTCCAGAATGCGCGAACCGCACGTGGTGGGAATGCCATGTGTGCTGATGACGTCCTTCACCGCCAGCGGCACGCCGGCTAGCGGCGGCAGCGCCTCACCGCCCGCGATGGCGGCGTCGATGCGGTCAGCCTGGGCATAGGCGCGCTCAGGCGAAAGCGCGAGATAAGCGTTCAGCTCGGGATTGCGCTGTTTGATGCGCGCGTAGAATTCTTTTACGAGCTCGCGCGCGGAGATTTTTCCGGCGTCAAGCGCTGCCCGGACTTCTGGAATCGTCCATGCCGTCGCGGCGCTCACTTCTCAATCACCCGGGGCACACGGAAATAGAGAGGGGCCGGGTCGGGCGCGCCGCGAAGCACCTCAGCGATCACATCCGAGCGCACGACGATGTCTTCACGAAGCGCCGAGCCGTCCGCCGAGGCAGCGAGCACCTGCGCCATCGGCTCGACGTTCGAAGTGTCGATCTCATTCAGCTTGTCGATGTAGGTGAGGATGTCGTCGAGCTGGCCGCGATACGTCTCTACTTCGGCGTCTGTCAGCTCCAGATTCGCCAGCGCCGCTACCTTCAACACGTCTTCCCGGCTGATTTTCATGGTCCTGTCCTGAATAATATCCAGTTCAAGGATTCTAGCACAGGCGCGCATCGCCTCCGGCCACGGAGGAGCAAACCCGGATGGATCAAGTTCGAGCAGGATTGAGTTGCACCTGCCGGGACGCCGGGAATTGCACGTTCGCCGACGCCGCCATTTTCAACACGTCCTCTTATTGATTTCCATTGGCGTGTCCAGAAAAATATCCAGTTTGAAGATTCTTGCGCAGCCCCGCGGCATTGCCGTCCGGCGAGATGCGGCGGCAGATAATGATCTGCCCAAACGGTTAGTTAACCTTCGCGCAGGAGGACGGCTTGCGTATGGTCCTGCGACGAGATAGATTTGAAGTCGTAGATCGCATGTAAACGCGACAAGTCCGTACCGTGAGGGGAGTATGCGTGAGGCCCATCTCGAAACAGGAAGCGCTGGACTACCACTTCGGAGCGCGTCCTGGAAAGATCGAAGTCAAACCCACCAAAGCGTGTCTTACTCAACGTGATCTGAGCCTGGCCTACACACCGGGCGTGGCAGAACCGTGCCTGCAGATTAAAAAGAACCCCCTCGACGCTTTTAAATATACGGCGCGAGGCAATCTGGTTGCCGTCGTCACCAACGGCACCGCTGTGCTGGGCCTGGGAGACATCGGAGCCCTTGCTGCCAAACCCGTAATGGAAGGCAAGGGCGTCCTTTTCAAGCGCTTTGCTGATGTCGATGTGTTTGACATTGAAATCGACAGCCGCGATCCGGACGACGTAATCAAGACATGCCAGCTACTCGAGCCGTGTTTCGGCGGCATTAACCTGGAAGATATCAAAGCGCCGGAGTGCTTCTACATCGAAGAAACGCTGATCAAGACGATGCGGATACCCGTCTTCCATGATGACCAGCACGGCACAGCCATCATCTGCGGCGCGGCGTTGCTGAACGCTCTGGAAATCGCAGGCAAGGACATCAGCAAGGCCAAAATAGTCATCAACGGGGCGGGCGCTGCAGGCATTGCGTGCGCGGAACACTTCGTCCTTTTGGGCGCGAGGCGTGAGAACAATTTTCTGTGCGACACCAAGGGAGTGGTTTACCAGGGGCGCACCAAAGGAATGAACCCCTACAAAGCCCGCTTTGCGCAGGACACACAAGCACGTACGCTCGCCGAATTGGTCAGAGGCGCCGACGTCCTGGTGGGTCTCTCGGTGAAAGGCGCTTTCACTGCGGCGATGCTGAAGTCCATGGCGGCGCGTCCGATCGTATTCGCAATGGCCAACCCTGATCCCGAACTCGCGCACGCGGAAGGCCTGGCGGCACGCAGCGACATCATTATGGCCAGCGGCCGGTCGGACGATCCTAACCAGGTGAATAACATTCTCGGTTTTCCATCCATTTTTCGCGGAGCCCTGGATTGTCACGCGACCGCCATCACCGAGGGAATGAAGTTGGCGGCCACGCGTGCTTTGGCGGCGCTCGCGAAAGAAAATGTGCCGGACTACGTCTGCCACGCCTATGGTGTGGACCGTCTCACCTTCGGGACCGAGTACATTATCCCCAAGCCCTTTGATAAGCGTGTGCTCCAGTGGGTGGCCCCGGCGGTTGCCCAGGCAGCCATGGATAGCGGAGTCGCTCAGCAACCGCTGGATATGGCCCCTTACCGCGAGCAGCTGCAGAAGCGTTTAGGATGAGCCCAGCAGATTCGAAGCCTCTCAGGTCAGACGCACCGCCTTCAACACATCTTCCCGGCTGATTTTCATTATTGCCCTGTCCAGAATGAGATTCAGGTGAAAGATTTTAGCACAGACGTGCGGCACTTCCGGTGCCAGCGTCAGGCCGACAGGCATGCTGAGTGAAAAGCCCACAGCCCGGAGTTGGAGCGCAAAAAACGAATTCAGGATTGACCGACCTGCCAGGAAATTTTTTATGCCAACGGCGCCGGTTTCTTCAAATACCGGTCGACGATGGCGTCGGCGGTGCGGTAGGCGAATGCGAGAACCGTGGGCGTGGGATTTGCCGAGCCGTTGTTAGGGAACATGGACCCGCCGAGCACGAAAAGATTCGGCGCCTGCCAGTGCTGCCCGTAGGTATTCACAACGGAATGCTCGGGCGATGCGCCCATGATCGTGCCGCCCTGCACGTGCGTGGACTGGTAGCGGCGCGTGTCGTAGTGGCCGTACGGGCTGCCGGGAGAAACCTCTTTCGCGCCCATAGCGCGGGCGATCTCCACGCCCTTAGCGATGGCGAACTCGACCATTTTGTGCTCGTTTTCGCGCCAGTCGATTGTCAGCCGCAGCAGCGGATCGCCCAGGTTGTCCTTGTAGGTAGGGTCGAGGTCCATGTAGTGGTCTTTGTAAGGGATGTGTTCGCCCGCGAAACCAACTGAACTCACCCGGTCGTACCAGTAGACGGCGGCCTTCTTCCACTCCGAGCCCCAGCGCGCCTTCACGGATGACGGCACCGTGCCGAAGCCCGTAATTGGTTGAACACCCTGAATGATGCCGGCGAATGTCCCTCCGCGCAGGAAGGGGAGATTGCTGTGGTCGAACACGTCGCCGTCGAAGTCGCTGATGCGAAACCCGGACGGCGACGCACCCATGAACCGGTTGAGCGGCTTTTCAAAAAACGCCTGAGCGGCACTGAAGCTGACCTGGTGCGTAAAGTTGCGGCCGACCACGCCCTTTCCAGTCGCGGGGTCGTAGGGCTCGCCGATGCCGGAAAGCAGCAGCAGGCGCGTGTTGTTGAACGTGAACGATCCGAGGAAGACCATATCGGCGGGCTGGAACACTTCCTCGCCGCTCGCGTCAATGTAATTCACACCGGTTGCGCGACCGACACCATTCGGCCCTTTTTCATAAACGATGCGCCGCACGTAGCAGCCATTCTGAAGCTTGATGCTCGGCAGCTTCTCAACGAGCGGCAACAGCGTATTCGTCGGCTGTGCCTTGGCGCCGATCATGCACCCGTAGTTGTGGCAGAATCCGCAGTAGACGCACCCGGGCCGCGAGATGCCGTCGGGATTCGTGTAAGCGGTGCTGATCGTCCCGGCGGGATTGGGATAGGGATGATAGCCGAGCGACTTGGTCGCGGCTTCGAAGAGCGCAGCGAAGTATGGATGCTTCGTCGGTGGCGTAGGGTATTCCTCGCTGCGCGGGCCTTCAAAGGGATTGCCGCCTTCCATGATCTTGCCGCGAATGTTGCCGGCCTTGCCTGAAGTTCCCACCAGCTTGTCGGCGCGGGTGTAATAAGGTTCAATGTCTTTCCAGGCGATGCCCCAGTCCACGACAGCGTGGTCTTCCGGGAGCTTCTTCTCTCCGTATTTTTCCCTGGTGCTCTTGAGCAGTTCGAACACGTCAGGAAGATGGCGGGGAAAAGTGCCGCCCCAGTGTTCACCGGCGCCGCCTGTGCCCTGGCCCGGCAGAAACGAACCGAGCTGGCGAATCGGAATGGCGCGGTCACGGAGGGTATAGCGCAGCGTGAACGTCTGCAGCGAGTAGTCCTGCATCATGCGGTAGCGGACGTTGTAGTCGAGCTCGTCCATCCCGCCGGTATAGTTTTCTATGCGGCGTGGGGCGCCGCGCTCGAGCACTACAACCTTGACGGAACTGCGCGCGGCCAGTTCCTTGGCGATCAGCAGGCCGGTCCAGCCGCCCCCGATCACGACTGCGTCGGTTTTCGGCAGGGTCTTCATTTCAGGTCAGTGCTCGCGCTTCTCACGATTCATCCTCGCTGGGACGGTTGGGGCGCTTCGTCACCTGGGCCAAACTCACAGGTTTCGGCCGGAACGCTTCGCCGCGATACTTCTCGATTTCGTTGAGGTTGCTCATGCGCGGACCGGGGAAGCCGATCAATTGCCAACCGACCATGTCCACGTTACCGCCGTGCTGCGGGTCGCAGAACATGCCTTCAATGGTGTTGCGGCGCAGCAAATTGAAAAACACGCTGTTCTCAATCTGTTTCAGCTTTTCATCCTGCTCGGAAGGCGTGAGCGTGTCGAAGCCTTTCAGGTTTTTCAGCCCCTGCCGATAGATATCCACCGGCGGGGCTGCGCCCTGATATCCGAATTCCGGCGCGGCGCCTTCGTCAAACGGCTCGTGCGTGTAACGATGGCGGTCGCGTCCCCAGGGCCCGGCGAGCTGGCGGTCCATGAAAATCACCACACCGGCTTCGCGCGCTCCGGGACCGGCGTCATCGCTGGGAAAGATTCGCGACACCGCGGCCGCGATGATCAACGCTTCCGACTCGGTGAAAAAGCGCAGCGGAATTCGAACGGATTGAGACGATTTCTCTTGCGCGAAGACGCGGGAGACCCGGCGGTCCAGCGAGTACACCAATACCCCGCCGATACTTGCTGCGGACAGAACGAGAAACTGACGGCGCCGCATGGCCGGGAGTCTATCACAGAAAAACCCGGCACTGTCCAGCGCAAGCTTAGACAACCGGCAATACGTCCGGCACGAATACCTTCAGGGATTTCCAGCCCGCGGGGCATGGCCCTCGCCCATCAGCAATAGACTGCGCTGCGAAAATGGGACGTAGAGAAGCGCGGCGGTGGCGGCCAGCGCAAGGCCCGCTCCAATCTGATCGACGAGCAGGAACGGAGCAAGTGCCCAAAGCTCATCCAAAAAAAACAGAGCAGGAAACAGCTTCAGGAATCGGCGGCTGAGGCCGCTGTATCCGAACAGGGCCGCAGAAAGCAGGTAAAGCCGGATTGGAATGCCAGCCAACGCAGTCACAAGCAGCGGAACGAAAAGCCAATCCGGATGTTGCAACTCCCGGAAGAGGAATGCCTCTATGCGATGGACGTTGGCGAGAGAAACGACGTAGAAGCAGAGATACATCACCTGGATAAGCGAAAAAAGCAGCCGCACCATGGCGCGCGGGACAGCAGGCAGTTCGCGTGGATCGCTCAAGATTCCGGCGCGACTCTCGCCGTTGCTGGCCGGCGCAACGCTGGAGTTCCGGTTTTCGTCAGGCTTCCCGAAACCAGTGGCGCTCTCAACGGCCTCTATGGAGGCAATGAATCGATAGCCTCGCCGAGGAATTGTCTGAATGAACCGGGGATTATCGGCGGAGTCGTTTAACGCCTCACGCAGCTTGTTCACTGCCGTATTCAGGCTGTGGTCATAATCCACAAAAGTATCCGCAGGCCAGAGCCGCTGCCGCAGCTCTTCGCGCGTCACCACCTCTCCCGGACGATCAAGAAGGTGGAGGAGAACCTCCAGCGGCTGCCCCTGAATGCGCGGCCGGCTCTTTCCGTCCTTTCGCAAATCTCCCGTGCTGCTGTCCAGCTCGTATATTCCGAAGCGAAAAAGGCGATTCAGGTTCGGAGTTTCCGGCACAGTCTGAGGCTCCCAAGGGATTGGTCCGCATTTCTCACAAGAACTCCGTAGCAGTTCTCGGCCGGTCTTATTGCAAGCAGCCACAACACAGATCCGATGCGGCCCAGTAGCACAGGCTTCAGCCTGTGCCCGCTGCCATCTACGATCGCAAAAGGCGCACAGACTGAAGTCTGTGCTACTAAAGGCCCCGTGCACTGCCGAGCGATTCGACGCAGCACGTTGATCTCCCAGAGCAAATCCATAACGCGCTTATGGGAAATGCAGATTAGCTGCCTATTCTAGATGATGTGTCCCGACAAGTGTCTGGCTTTCTTGCGCTTACAGATTGATTCAGGTTCGACTTGAAGTGAGTCATCGTGCATTGCAAACTCGCGTGGCATTGCGTCAAACTGGCGGCGCATCGGGAGGCAGCCATTCACATGAGAACTATCGCTTGGATCCAATCTGGGTTGCTCGCTTGTCTGCTAGGCACGCCTGGACCCGCCGACGCGGCTGAGCTGAAGCCGGAAGCTGTTCAAGGATTCGACCACTACGTCCGGCTTACCGAGCAACGTATGCAGACGGAATTGCAGCCGGGCGTGGCTTTTCTGTGGGTAGATAGTTTGCCCGAGGCGCGTCGCACCGGCGCGTACGCGCAGTTGCAGCGTGACGAAGTCGTATCGGGCCGACTAGAGACCCGCGATGCCGCAGCCCGCATCCGCACGCCCGGCGCATTGATTCACCACTGGGTTGGAACCGTGTTCATTCCCGGCGCTTCGCTGCAACAAGTCCTGACATTGGTCCGGGACTACGACCATCATGCGGTGTACTACACCCCGGACGTGTTGAGAGCAAGAACGCTGGAGCATACAGGAGACGACTTCAAAATCTATCTCCGCTTGATGCGTAAGAAGATCGTGACGGTCGTACTCGACACGGAGTACGAGGTCCACCACGAACGGGTCGACGCGAATCGTGTCCAGAGCCGTTCCTACAGCACGCGTATCGTTGAAGTCGAGCATCCGGGTGGATCGAGTGAACTGCAAATGCCTCCGGGAAAAGATCACGGCTTCCTGTGGCGCCTCGATTCCTACTGGCGCTTTTTTGAGACCGGCAACGGCGTATACGTCCAATGTGAGGCCATCTCCCTCACGCGCGACATTCCCACCGGCCTCAATTGGCTCATCGCGCCTTTCATTCAGAGCATCCCGAAAGAATCGCTTGAATTCACACTGCGGTCCACACGCGCCGCTGTCCTTAGCGAAATTTCTCACGCTCCGCAATAGATTGCACTCGATCTTTATTCCGGCGGGCTCCAAGTAGAGCCCGCACCCGGAAGGAGGAGATTAGACATGGCAAACGAAGGGACTCGGTTGGACGTTGGCGTACTGCCCGCGCAGGGAATCCCACTACGCGATATAAGGGAATCCATTCCGTTTGCGGACGCGATCCGCCTGCAGGAAAGCTTTACGGCGCGAGCGGAGCGCAAAACGCTCGCATGGCTCGCGGCCCGCCTGCCTTCGTGGGTCAATTCCGACCACCTGACGCTGCTTGGCTTCGCCGCCATGTTCCTGGCGGGCGCAAGCTACGCGCTTGCACGCACGAACCGCGCAGGTCTAATCCTCGCTACACTTTTTCTGGCGATCAACTGGTTCGGAGACAGCCTGGACGGAACCCTCGCGCGCCTTCGTAACCAGCAGCGGCCCCGATACGGCTTCTACGTGGATCACATGATTGATACACTGGGCGGGCTTTTCCTGATGGGCGGCCTGGCGATTTCGGGCATTGTCGACTGGCGCATCGCTCTCGGAATGTTTATCGCCTTCCTGATGCTGTCCGTTGAAGTCTATCTGGCGGCCTATACGCTGGGGACGTTCCGGCTCTCGTTCGCAAAATTCGGACCGACGGAAATTCGGATTCTGCTGGCACTCGGAAACGCAGCCCTATGGTTTCATCCGGACTCACGGGTCTTCGGCTCGACGTATCGCGTCTTCGATGTGGGCGGTATTGCGGCGATTGCAGGAATGTCTGGCATGCTCGTCGTTTCGACGATCTGCAATACCGTGAAACTCTATCGCGCGGAGACGCTGCGCTGACGCCGAAGCGCAAGGCTGAAGACTTAGCCGCGCAGCACGCCAGGCGGAATGCCGTTTTGCCGGGCGAGGTCGCTCAGTTCATCGAGCTGGGTTTGGACTTCGCGCACGTGCGCGTCCAGTATGGCGATGCCCGCTTCGGGCGTGACGCCTACATTACCCTTGTCCATGGCGATACCCGGATGCGTTATCCCTTTTGCAGCCAGCGCCAGGCCCGCCTGGGCTTCTTGAAGCGCGGCAGTGCGCTTGTCCAGCTCAGCCTGAAGGTCGGCTGCCTGCTGGGCGTACCAATAGGGATCTTCGAGCCTCGACGCATACGTTGGAAATGCGGAAGGCGCTGCGGTGGCTTGCGTTGCCGTTTGAGGAATTTCTTGCCCGACGATTGAGATCAGACCCCGCGCGCGTAGTTGATCCATATCGTCGTTGGTCCAGACCTTTTTGGGCTGGGTCTGATTGCCTTGCGCAGGGCGGGGTTTCTCCGCAGCATGCGACGGAAACGCCATCAC
>JBGPXQ010000242.1:0-4046 GCA_041492805.1 Terriglobia bacterium
AGCAGCGAACCGACCATGGCGAGATCGGCGCCGGCCGCCAAAGCCTTGGCGAGATCGCCGGAATATTTGATGCCGCCGTCGGCAATCACCGGCACTCCGGTTCCCTTGGTCGCGCGTGCCGCTTCCAGGATGGCTGTAATTTGCGGCACACCCGCTCCGGTCACCACCCGCGTCGTGCAAATCGAGCCGGGACCAATGCCTACCTTGATGCCGTCAAGACCGAGCGCGATCAAATCGCGCGCGCCCTCGTAGGTCCCCACGTTGCCCGCAATCAATTGCATCTCGGGCAGGCGGTGCTTCACCGCGCGGATTGCATCCATCACGCGCGCCGAATGCCCGTGCGCCGTATCGATCGCGAGCACGTCCACCTTGGACCGCGCCAGTTCCACGGCGCGCTCCAGGAAGTCTCCCGTCGCGCCGATGGCGGCGCCCACAAGCAGGCGTCCCTGATCATCCTTGGCGGCATTCGGAAACTCCAATTTCTTCTGGATGTCCTTGACCGTGATCAGGCCTTTAAGGCGGAACTCGGCGTCCACGACAAGCAGTTTTTCAATCCGGTGCCTTTGCAGGATGCGCTCGGCCTCTTCGAGCGTCGTGCCCACCGGCACGGTCACCAGATTATCCTTCGTCATCACATTGCTGACTGGCTGTTCGAGATTTTTCTCAAAGCGCAGGTCGCGATTGGTCAGGATGCCCACCAGGCGCGGCCCCTGCGTCACGGGCAGTCCCGAGACGCGGTACTTTGTCATGATCTCCATCGCATCGCGGACCGAAAGATCGGGCGAGATCGTTACCGGATCGACAATCATCCCGCTTTCCGAGCGTTTCACCCGGTCGATTTCCTCGGCCTGCCGCTCGATCGTCATGCTGCGATGCACGAAGCCCAGCCCGCCTTGCCGCGCCATGGCAATGGCAAGGCGCGACTCGGTCACAGTATCCATCGCCGCGGACACGAGTGGAATGTTCAGGGGAATTTTCTTGGTAACGTGTGTCTGCGTGTTGACTTCGGTAGGGAGCACCGAGGACTTTCCCGGCAACAACAGCACATCGTCAAACGTCAGACCTTCGCCTATCGGTCCTTCCATTCCCCTCTCCTTGGGACGATGAGAAAATGGCCCCTGAAAACGACGCAGCCCAGCGGAAGGCCGCTGGGCGCGAAAGTTATGGCTTCAAGATAGCGGGCAATCATCGGTGAAAATTCATTCTATGCGCGCCGTCGTTCGAAATCAAGCGCGCCCGCCGGCTCCCGCGTGCCGGCAGCTTCGGGGTGTCGTAGAATGATGCGCAAATGAAGACGTTCGAACCACATCCCCTGTTGCGCAATCCGCATGCGCAGACCGTCGCCTATGCCCTGTGGCGCCGCAAATTCCCGCGCCTCCCGAAAAGCACTCCGCGGGAATTTGAAACCGAGCCCGGCACGCGAATCCGCGGCGAATGCCATTGGCAATCGCAGCCTCGCGAGCGGCCCACTCTGGTGCTCGTCCATGGCCTCGAAGGTTCGAGCGAGTCCGGATACATGCTGGGACTTGCTGAACGCGCCTTCGCCGCTGGCTGGAACGCGGTGCGACTCAATCAACGCAACTGCGGCGGCACGGAGTCACTCACAACGACGCTCTACAACTCAGGGCTTTCCAGTGATTACCGCGCTGTCCTGTTCGAACTCGTCAAGCAGGACTCGTTCTCGGAGATTTTCTTTGTCGGGTATTCGATGGGCGGGAATCTCGTGCTTAAAATGGCGGGAGATCTGGCGGGTGAGGCGCCGTGTCAGTTGCGCGGGGTTGCGGCAGTCTGCCCCGCATTGGAACTCGCCGTATGCGCCGATGCCCTCGGCCTGCCGGCGAACTTCGTGTACCAACGCCGATTTGTGAGCAGCTTGAAGGACCGCATGCGGCGGAAGGCAAAACTTTTCCCCGGGAAATTCGACCTCACGCGAATGGCGCGCGTGCGCACGCTGCGCGAGTTTGACGATGTGATCACTGCGAGGTATTGCGGTTTCCGTGATGCGTCCGACTATTACGCCCGGTCGAGCGCACTGCGCGTCGTGGATGAGATCCGTGTTCCGGCGCTCGTAGTGACGGCGCAGGACGATCCATTCGTTCCGTTCGCGAGTTTTTCCGATCCTGCTTTCAAGAAAAACGCCTACATCAATCTGATCGCACCCGACCACGGCGGACATTGTGCGTTTATTTCGCGCCAAAGCGGTGACGCGCGCTTTTGGGCCGAAGCGCGCGTCATGAAATTTTGCAGGGACCTTTCCACGGCTGCGTTTGATCGGGAAGAAATCAAAGAGCCTTACCGAAAATAAAAAAGGCACGGCTGCGAAACAATAGCCGTGCCTTTTTTATCATTTCCTGCCGCTTAGTGGCGTGAAGCGCGGTTCTTATCGGGGAAGTAGCTGACTTCCACGGGCTGTTGGAGTGAAAAGTCCAGTTTCGTTTCCGACGGGATCTGGACCTGCTGGCCCTTCGTTACGCCCTGAACAACCGTGCCGGCCCCGGCGCCGGTGGCTGCTCCGATCGCGGCGCCTTTGCCGTGGCCGATGACTGCGCCCAGCAACGCGCCCAGCGCCGCGCCGCCGCCCACGGTTTCCGCCGTGCGCTTGCCGCGTGAGCTGCCCGTCTGCGTGTATTCATTGCTAGCCAGCGCATAGGATTTTCCATGGAATTCCATGCGCACCAGTTCCAGCGCCAATGTGCTCTGGCCGGTCATGTGGCCCGCCGATTTGGCGTTCACCAGCTTCACGTACGCATCCGTTCCGGCCGGAACGATGATCTGATCGTCCACTACAATCGGCGATTCGAGAGTCGCGTGGAACATCTCACCGGCGTGGTTCACCGAAGAGTCCACGGCGTCAATCATCTGCACGCGCACCGATGTCCCCGCAGGAATCTCCACGCGCTTCGGCTGGGGGGGAGGAGGTGGCGGGGGCGCCGCTGCTACAGGCTGTGCCGGCGGCATCGAAACCGCGGCAGCCGGAGCAGGAGCCGGATTGGGCTCAGAATTCATCGAACTCATGCTCGATTGGGCGTGGCGCTTCGGAGCCTTGCGCACAGGCTTGGGAGCGGGAGCCGGCTCGACGGGAGCAATCGCTGGAGCGGAAGCGGCCTGGGCGGTTTGCACCGTCATCTGGTCAGTGACGTGCTTTACGCCGGGCGTGTCCGTCGCGAGCTTGAATGCCTGATAGCGCGCCCCGTAGTCCGGAACTTCACCGGACAGAGTCGCTTCGCCATCCTTCACGGTGACATCGACGTTCGCCGCTTTCACTTGCGGATCGGAAAACATCTTGGCTTTTATACCGGTGGCGAGAGCCTGATCTTTTTGGGTGCTGGAGCACCCGGCGGCCAAAGCCACCACACTGAGCGCTGCCACGAACAAAATCGCAAATTTTCTCGTTCGCATATGTCCTCCGCTGAGGTCGAACCCCGTCGTGGCACCGAAGTTTCGGGACCGCGTAGCTGGGCAGCGTCGGGCAGGGGTTCCCTCGACAGTTAAGTGTACCAGTGTCTTCGATGCGGTGGGGTACCCGGAAGGGTGCCTCAAAAGCTAAACCTTGTGTTCAAAACGAACTGGGCGAGAAGGAAATCGAGAATCGAAGATAGCGCAAGTCTTTGTGACGCCAATCACTCATTACTGTGATTTGGGTCACTTCGGCTGAAGGCAAGGCGATTGTACAAACACCGCTGCTGTTCGTTGAATGCATCAATCATTGCACATATGCAGCATAGGTCCTAGGTGATCGCTCTGAAGCGTACTGCGCCGGACAAGTTGCGTCGCGCTCGCTGAAGTAAGTGGGACCGAAGCGGGGGGCACTTTCGTTCAGATGAAGCCATCGCCCGTAGTCTGCCTTTTGGCACGAGGAGGAAGAAAGTGGGAATGAACGACGTGATGCCATTCTGCAAGGCCGTCGAAGCGACGGCCTTAGGGAAAGCAATCGTCCAGTCTTCCTGGATGTTCCCTGTGCTTGAAGCGGTTCATCTGACAGCCATGGTGGTTCTGGTTGGGAGCATTTCGGCATTTGACTTGCGTCTTCTGGGTCTTACGTTTCG
>JBGPXQ010000198.1:0-5175 GCA_041492805.1 Terriglobia bacterium
CAACACAGCCGCCACAGCGGGCAGGACCACGACAATCATCAGGGGAGAAATGTAGCTCTGCGCTTCCTTGAAGCTTTTGGCAAACAGCGCAATCGCCAGCAGCGCCGCGGAAAACAGCACCGCCAGAGGCAGGACCATGATAAACACGGAGACCACTGCCTTTCCGGTCATGGTGATCTGCAAGGCCGCGTCGGCGGCGCCATTGGCAGCGCCCCGGAGCATTTTTTTCCCCACGCCAAACGAAACGGCCATCGAGCTGATCGAGAGCACGGCTGTCGCGATCGAAGCCGTGAGGACCATCAGGAATTTTCCCAGCACCAGATGCGTGCGCGAAACCGGACTGCAGAGAATCGTCTCAATCGTTCCGCGTTCCTTTTCGCCCGCGGTCAGGTCCATGGCCGGGTACATCGCTCCGGTCAAGCACAACAGAATCACGAAATAGGGAACGAGCCCGCCCAGAATTGCGCCGCCGACTTTCTCCGCCGGCGCTACGTTCTGCTGCTTGATATTAAACGGCCGGATCAGATTTTCTGGCAGTTGCCGCGCTATAAGGCGCTCGCGGATGGTGCGGTCGCGCAGATCGCGGAAGAAGGTTTGCAGCCGGTCCGCACCAAAGCCCGATTTCAGTTCGCCTTCGTACATATAAATCTTCACCGTCATCGGCTCGCCGCTCTCAAGCTTTGCGTCAAACCCTTTCGGGATTTCCACGGCGGCGCGGATCTGCTTGCTGGAGATTTCCTCAACGTAATCGAGCTGTTGCGGAACGATCTGCACTTCACTGAGCTTCTCGAGTTCCGCCCGCACCTTCGGCGAGTCCTCACCGTCCAGGATCATCACTTTCGGTACTTCACTCTTCGCTTGGCCCACCATCTTTGCGGAGAGCACGCCCATACCGATGGTGAGAAGAGGCATGAGCAAGAGGGGCACAGCGATCATCGAGATCAGAGTTCGGCGATCGCGCAAGGAATCGATCAGCTCCTTGCGGTAGACGATGCCGATGTTTCGTAGGCTCACGGTTCCACGACCTCGACGAAGATGTCTTCCACGTCCTGCTTGCCAAATCGTTGGCGCAAATCGGCGAGAGTACCTTCGGCCAGCAGCCTGCCGCCGTGGATGATCCCGATGTGATCACAAAGCTTCTCGACTTCGCTCATTACATGCGTGGAGAAGATCACCGTCTTGCCGTGATCGCGGCATTCCCGGATGAAGCCGATAATCGTACGCGCGGACATCACATCCAGGCCCACGGTGGGTTCATCGAAGATCATCACCGAGGGATCGTGCACCAGCGTGCGCGCAATGGAGACTTTTTGCTTCATCCCCGTCGAAAGCTTGTCGCAGCGCCGGTCCCGGAAATCGTTCATTTCGAGCCGTTCGAAGATCGCATCAATGCGCCGCCGGAGTGTGGGTTCGTCGAGTCCGTGCAGGCGGCCGAAATATTCCACCATCTCTTGCGCCGAGAGGCGCCCGTAGAGCGCGGTTGCAGTGGAAAGAAATCCCACACAAGATCTCACCTGTTGCGGTTGCTTCGTTACATCATACCCCGCGACGGTAGCAGTGCCCTCGGAAGGGGTCAGAATCGTTGCGAGCATGCGCAGCGTCGTGGTTTTTCCCGCGCCATTCGCGCCCAGAAGGCCAAAAATTTCACCCGGTCGGCATCGGAAACTCACCCGGTCAACAGCGCAAACTTCCCCGCGCTTCTTATCGCGGAACCTCTTCACCAGGTTTTGCGCTTCAATCATGCAGGCTCGTTTCGTGACCGCGCGCAGATTGTAGCTGAACCCGGCAGAGAATTGCATGTTGCGAGCGTTGGGGCAGAAGGTGGAGTCGCGAAGCTAGCCCTTGTGGCAATTCGGGCACTGTTTCGCGTCAAAATTTTCGGGCGTCACGCGAAACATGTTGTTACACTGTATGCAAACACGGTGTAAGGCCGGTTGCCCGGGCGCCGGAGCTTCCTGTTTTGGGGCATGAGCCTGTGGTTGGGTCGGTTCCGCACTCATAATGGAATTCTAGCACAGCAGTGAGCAACTCGAAACCCCGGGCGCGCCCTTTTGTTAGCGGGCGGCATCCCGGCTGGAGCGCAACGCATCTTAACAACGCCAGTCGAAGATGTCCGACTCCGCCGGTCGCTCGTTGGCCGCGTCAAACTTTGTTAGAATGGAATGTCTTGACCCGCCGGCAGAGACCGGCAGAGTGAGGACCGAATGGGACCGGCGCTCGGACGAAGATTGTGGATCATTGTGGGCGGCGCCCTTGTACTGACGGCCCTCCTGGTTTTTATCAGCGGCCAGGGAGCGACGGCGCGCATAGCGGTCACCGATGTCGTACGGGAAAATCTGAGTTCTGTGGTCTCCAGCAACGGAAAAGTAGAACCCGTAGCGCCAGTTTCGCTACGCGTTGGATTCTCCACATTCGTTGAGAAAGTGTACGCAGTGGAAGGCCAACAGGTGAAACGCGGTCAATTGTTGTTCGCCCTGGATGACACGGGGGCCAGCGCTGAACTCGCGCAGGCTCGTGCGGACCTGGCTGCGGAAGCGGAAGCGCTCCGCGTGGCGAAGTCAGGCGGCCGGGCGGACCAGATTGCGAAGATCGCCGCGGACTTGCAAAAAGCGCAGGCCCAACGTGAGCAGTTGCGCCGCGACAGTGAATCTTTGACCAAGCTGGTGGCTCAGAAAGCCGCCACACCGCAGGAGTTCGAACAGAATCGATTGGCCCTGGCTCAAGCCGAGGCCGATGTCGAGGCGCTCGAAAAGACGAAACAGACCTACGCGAGCCAGGCGGTGCTGGACGTCGAGCGCGTCACTCATCTGGTAGAACACGCACGAAATCAAGTTCGCGACCTCGAAGAAAAAGTGAGCTCCGCTCACGGCATTGCGCCGACCGATGGCACGCTGTACTCACTGCCCATACATCCGGGCGATTTTGTAAAACAAGGAGATCTACTGGCTGAGATGGCCGATCTGCATCACGTCCGTGTCCGCGCGTTTATTGATGAGCCCGAACTCGGGCAGATCGATGTCAACCAGGCAGTGGAAATTTTGTGGGATGCGCATCCCGGGCGGGTGTGGAGCGGCCGTACCGAGGTGGTCCCAAAACAAGTCGTCGCGCACGGGACGCGCAACGTCGGCGAATTGCTCTGCTCGGTGTCCAATGACCAGCTCGATCTGATTCCGAACACGACCGTGGACGTGCGGATTCACATCGGTGAGCGGCCTAGCGTACTTGTGGTTCCTCGCGGCGCCTTGAATATCGATGGCAGCAAGCGATTCGTGTTTGTGGTGGAGGACAACCGTTTGCACCGGCGCGATATCAAAGTCGGCATTGCCAATCCAACGATGATCGAAGTTCTTTCGGGCTTGCAACAGGGCGACGTGGTCGCCCTTCCGGGCGAGGTGTCGCTAAAGGAAAACCTGCGAATCCGACCGGTGCGTCCGGAATGAGGTTCCGTCTGCGGTGTGCAGTTCTGCTATTGGTGGCTTGCGCGGTGCAGGTTTTTCCCGCACGCGGCGCACAGCGCCCGCTTGCCGATGCGCAGCGTGAATATAATGCCGGGCGTTATCACCGCGCGGTGGACGCGCTGACGGACACGGTTGCCAAATCCGCGGACAGCGCGCCTCTGCACTTCCTCCTCGGCCAGTCCTATTACCAACTCGGCGAATTCACCCGCGCGGTGACGAGTTTCGAACGATGTGTTCAATTGGCCCCCAACCAGTCCGAGTATCACGACTGGCTCGGCAAAGCCTACGGCCGCAGGGCCGAGCAGGCCATATTCCTGAGCGCCATGGGATTGGCGCGAAGGACGCACAAGGAATTTGAGATTGCGGTCCGTCTCAACCCCTCCAATTTCGAGGCGCAGCGCGACTTGATCCGTTTTGAGATAAACGCACCAGGCATCGTCGGCGGCGGTGACGACCGGGCCCTAAAGCATATCGAAGACCTCGAGAAAATCGACGCCATCCATGGGCAGCTTGCCCGGGGCGAGTTCTTCGCCACGAAGAAACGGTTCGCCGACGCGGATGCGGTTTTCGCAAGAGTCTTGGAATCGAAGACCGATCGTATCGGCGTTTATTTTGAGTTGGCGGACTATTACCGGGACCGCCAGAACGCCGCGAAAATGAAGGAAGCGGTTGCGGCTGCCGAACGAATCGACGGCGATGACCGGCGTTTGAAGTATTACCGCGGCATCCTGTTCGTCATGAAAGGGGAAAATCCTGTCGAAGCGGAATCGTTGCTGAAGTCCTATCTCGCTACGGTTCCCGACAACTCGGATCTTCCCTCGCATGCCTCCGTACTCGATTGGCTCGGAAAGCTCCATGAGGCCCAAGGTAGATTTTCGGAAGCGGCCGAGGAATATCGCAGTTCCCTGGCGCTTGAGCCGCACAACAAACCTGTGGAAGAAGCATGGAAGCGAGTGCAGAAGAAATAAGGCGTCGCGCATCACCCCGGTGGCTGAGTTTCCCCAGTCATTTCGCATAGATGTGCGCGCAATTTGCGCCGGCAACCGATTTCGGGCTGCAAATTGCAGATCCGAATGCCCGGCCGGTCTTTTTCATCGGAGGTTTGTTATAGTCAACGGCAGAAATCATGATGCTCCGAAATGAAACCTGGATGGTCGCGCTGGAGGCTCTTTGGGCCAACAAGATCCGCGCGTTTTTAACCACGCTCGGCGTGGTCATCGGAAGCGCGTGCATCGTCCTTGTCGTAACCGTGGCGTTGAGCGGGCGGCGCTACGTTATCGCGCAAATTGAAGGGGTTGGCTCGAACCTGGTCTATGCCCGTCTTGATACCGATCCCAATCGTTCCACCATGTTGCAGGATGAATTGTCGCTGGAAGACATGAATGCCACGAAGGCGGGGATCCCGGGTGTCGTAACCGTGGCGGGGACGCGCGGCATGCAGAGTTCGGTGCTGGCCGGTTCGGTCGAGCGCACCGTAAACCTCGTCGGTGTCACCGAAGGGTTCCAGCAGATTCGCAACTTGCTGATCTTGCGCGGCAGGTTTGTGGATACCGATGACATATATTCGCGCAGCAGAGTCTGTTTGATCACAACGCAGCTCGCGAATCTCGTATTCCCGTTTGCCGACCCGGTCGGACGCAACCTGAGAGTTGGCGAGTTCAGCTACACGGTCATTGGAGTATTCCGGGAACGCGTGGAAACATTCGGCCTATCGGAA
>JBGPXQ010000008.1:0-17423 GCA_041492805.1 Terriglobia bacterium
AGGAATTTCCCGGCCCGACGCCCGCGCGCGCGGCCATCTCAAACCGGTTTACGACCAGCAATTGTTCCAATCCATTTCGTGCCAAATCTCCAAGGGCGATGACTTCCGCCTGCTTGCCCAGCGCGGCTTCCGCCACTTGTTGAGTCTCTGGAGCCACCGCCGGCGCAGCGGGCCGGGCCGCTTTCTCCGGGGGTGTTGTTTGTTCACCTGGGTTGCATCCCGCCATCAAAGACGCCGTTGCTCCTACCAACATTGCCACGACCATGCGCGATTTTCGAGGCTGCATAATTCTTCAGATTGCTACAGGCTGGGGAAAGCAAGCGTAATCTCGACCACGCGCCCCGTATCCCGCGCGCATAGCACTTCCATCACCTGAGGAACGTCGGACCCCGCCCAATCAAATTGATAAAACATCAATTCCAGCTCTTGACCGTTCTTCGCGGCGGGGCCGCTCGAGTTCGGCTCGCCATAAAAATCGACGACGCGATCCTCCGAATCGCCCATGCGCAGGCCAACTCCGGTCACCCAATTCTTGGGATCCAGAAAATCCGCGCGCTTTTCACCGCACTTGCCTTCCTGAGAGCCAAGAGTCGTGATCGTAATGCTTTGGATCATGGATTTGGCGTCGAGTTCGAGCCGGATGGCGCGCCCCGAACACTCATCGCGCCATTCCTTGATTCCTGAATCCCGGCCTTCGGCAAGATTCTTTGACTTGAACCGTTTTTCCGCCACCGCAAACGTATCGCGGCCGGGCCGCAGCCCCGCCAACAACGTCTCATTCACGCGGCGCGCGTTGCCTTGCGGTGCGCTTGGGGACGCCTCTTGCAGCGTCATCCGTGCCCCCAGCGTCGACATGGCTGGCGGCGCCAGCAGCAGACTAACGCACAGCCAGAATTTCATCCAACCGCGCTTCAAAGTTCTCCTCTCCTTCAGACCACAGACGGATTCGCTCTATAGGTAGAGTTTCCTCGCCCAAGCGTATCCACGTCATCAGTTTCTCGATATTCTCCCGCGTTTTCTCCTGATACTCGCGCAAATTCTGCGGTTGCGACATCCACATCAGGAACCGGGCCTCGTCTGGATGTTCGGGCTGTGCCACACGCCCGCTTTCCGTCGAGAGCAATCCCGCGTGTCCAGT
The DNA here is from genome assembly GCA_041492805.1 of Terriglobia bacterium. GTDB lineage: Bacteria > Acidobacteriota > Terriglobia > Acidiferrales > UBA7541 > Palsa-360. Next base: position 1,139 of record JBGPXQ010000008.1, read on the forward strand.
GAACATGTGTTCGAAGCCCAGATCGGCCATAAAATGGCCGGACTCGGCGAATATCCCATGATCGTAGTCCAGCCCAAAGCAGAAAAGTTGGAGGCGCTCCGGTCTTTTCTTCCAACTCGCGGATTCCATTTCGCGAATCCAGAGGTCCCATAACGCTGTCACCTCGAAGCACACGTCGCTGGCGACGTTTTCCCTCGCGAGCTCTATGATTTCCGCGGGCGTCACTCCCTGTCCACGCAGGTCGTGTTCCTCGAGCGGCGACTCCGAGGAATCCACGGCACGAATCACCAGCTCAGTGAACCCAACCTGACTGGCGGCCACAGGAACGGTGGCGAGGAAACGCTCGCACTGGGAGAGCATGTTCGCCTCATCGAAATTCCGGATCCAGATGCTGGCGTAGGCACGATTGGGCATCGCGCTATTATACAGGCTTCCCCCTGCAGGACCGAAAAGTGAAAGGTGCCGAAAGCGCGGGGTTACTTCTGTTCCTCTGGCTTGATTTCGGGTGGCTTGACTGCAACGGGAGAGGGCGCCGGAATTGCTTGGGCCGGGGCAGGAACCGAAAGTCCGGCCAGCCGCAGCCGGAGCGTTTCGCCGATTTCAGCGAACACGTTGCTGCAAGTCGAGCGCAGTCTTTTCTCGGTTGATGCCGCAAGCTGGTCGATCAGTCCTTCGGACTGCTGATTGAGTCGGGTCACGGTGGTCAGCAGCCAGGAATTCGACGCATTTTCGAGCCGCGATTTGTACTCGTCCATCGCCTGCGTGCCAAACGACTGCAATGACGCCCGCATCTGGCGGTCGAGCGACTGAGCCTCAATGCGCAAGTTGTCCTTGGCGAGATCGATCTGCGAGCTCAGTTCCTGCTTGCCCTGAGCAAGGCCTTGTTGTGTCTGCTGTGAAAGGACGCGCTGGAACTCTCCGGCGAGCGTTCGGGCATCGCTTTCCAGCTTCGAACGGACTTGCACGGCGTGCGCTTCGATGCGCGCGGCATTCTGTTCGAATGCGGAATTCGCCTTTGTGCTAAAAAGATCGAACTGCTCGCGCGTCAACTGATCAGCGCGGTTGGTGAATTTCGCGGCAGCAGCCTCACCGGCCTGCGCCATCTGGAGGCCGAACCTTTCTGCGGCACCCTGCGCGTTTTCGTCCATCTGGTCCTGCGCGTGTTCCACGTAGCTGCGACTGTAGTGGTCCAACTCGCTGGCGAACTGGCCCGACAGATCCCCCGCCTTTTCGCGCAGGCTCGCCGAGGCCTGATCAAGCCCCTTTTCCAGGGTTGATTGCATCTGTGTTTGAACCTTCTTCTCATACCACTCGGCGGACTTGAAGAGCGCTTCGAAGGTGCCGTGAGTCGTTTCCGTGGCCTTGGTTTCGAGTTCGGCGAACCACTTCGAAGATGTGCTCCGCGCTGATTCCGCAAATTCCTTCTCGACCTGCGCGAGGACTTCCTTCGCGCGCGCGACGGAGTCCTGAACGCTGTGTTCCGAGGCTTGCCATAGCCGGTGTTGATGGTCCGCGAGTGCCTTTTCGGCCTGATCTTGATCGAGGGCAAGTTTGCTCAGCATTTCCGTGGCGCGAGCGATTTGCGGTCCCAACCGCTGCTCGAGTTCATTCGCCAATCGCTCGATTGTTTGGTGTCCTGCGGCTTCGAGAACGGGCTGCAGCCGCTCCGCCATTCCGGCGACAGCCGATTCCGTGCGGCGGTTCATCTCGTTGCTTTGCGCTTCCAGCAGCGCTTCACCGCGCCGTGCGAGTTCATCCGACCCCGACTGAATGAGCGAAGAGATATCGCCTTTTCGGGCGTCCATCTGCTCGAACGACTGTTGCAAGTGGGAGATGACTGCTTGGCCCCTGGCGGTTTCTTTGCCAATAGATGCGCGCAGCGTGCCAAGAGTGCTTTCCGCTTCGGCGGTGATTTGCGAAAACGCGTTGCCGATCACGCTGATTTTTTGCTGCAGCTGTTCTTCCAGCAGCCGCGTGGATGCCTCGTTGTTCCGTGTGAGCCGGTCGGCCACCTGACGCGCCGCGCTTTCGAGCGATGTCTCAATTTTTTCGTTCCAACGCGTGCTCGCCGCGGCGAGGTCTGCCTCGAGCAGCCCGCGCCATCCGGACTCCGCGGTGGAGGTTTCGGTAGCAATCCGATCGCCCAGCCGCTTTGCGGCTTGTTCCAGGTGCGCGAGGCGGGCTTGCGCCTCGGATGCGCGCTGATCTATCAGCTCCTGCCAGCGCCGGAGTTCGCCCGCGGCGGCTTCTTCCGAATTTCGGCGCAATTGCTCGATGGCGCTTTGGACTTCGCCAGCATTCGCACCCAGGTTGCCGCTCAGGCCTTGCAGCTTCTCGATCGCAGCGAGCAATTGGCCCTGAATTTGTTGTTCGAAATCTGCCCGCCGTGCGCGCTCAACTTCCACGAGCTGTGAATCGATATGCATCCGGGCTTCGGCAATCCGCTGATCCAGTTCGCGAGACCATTCGGCGCGCATGGCCGCCACACTCGCATCCCGTTCACTTTCCATGCGCTGCAGCCCTTCGCGATGCATTCGCTCGATGTGCGCTGCGACCGCGGCTTCGACGGATTTTTGTGCGGCATCTTTGAGCTGGATCTGCAGCGCGGCAAGCAGCGGGCGTGTTTCCGCCGCGACGGCACGAGTGGCAGTCTCGCGCGCGGTACTCTGCACCTGCTGTTTGGCTTCGCCGACCAGACGCGCAACCTCTCGCGCTAGCTGCCGCGATGGATCGGCGCCGCCCGGCAGCGGCAGCACGCGCACATTGTCTTCCGGAAGTTCCGGCAATTCAGCAGAGGGTGGTGCCTCAGCAACCCATTCTGAAGCGGGGGGTGCAATCTCGATACCCTCGGTGGGAGCGGGAATCTCAGCGCTAGATGCGGCTTCAGGAAAGGGAAACCAGTCTCCTGGGGGGAAGGCGATGCCCCAGACGTTGCCGGAAACTTCGAGGTCCACGCCGATTTGAAATAATTCGCGCACAGTTCGCGGGCGCTGGATCCAGCAGACACGCGCGCGAACGCGGCGGGGATCGCGCCCTGGCTCGTTATGGGGCACTTCAAATGTGACCCACATATTTTTCAAAACGTAGTGCTTCGATTGGTAACGGCAGCCGTGACAATTAATGATCAGCGTGGAGGTGCGCTCTTGAAAAGGTCTGCCGAGCGCATCTACACCCGTCACCGTGAGAGGCACGGCCTGCACGATACGCGTGCTGCGCCGCTTCTGGGATTCCATCTCGGGATGAATGTTAGATTCCGCCACGAAAGCACTCCACGGTCAGATCTTAACCATAGCATCGCCGTCGTCAGGCGTCGAGCGCGGAAAGCCCTGTTTTCGTATTAGTTACGCCCTGTGACACTCTGAATGGCCTGGGCCGACACGCCCAATTCCTGCGCTTTGGATTTCGCCGCACGGAAATCTACCTTCGTCACACGACGTGTTCTGGGGATGGAGAGGCTCGACGCCTTCCGCGAGCAAAATGTACTATTAAAGCGGCGGAATGAACAGAGGACGAACTGCAGAATTGCCACCGTCGCGCTGAGGGCTACCGGGTCGCTAAAGACACCAGAGAAGGCTGAGGCGCCCTTTCAGGAAGTTCAAACTCACCGGGTTTGCAGCACGCAGAATCGAGCCTCGCGAAGTCGTCCTGCATATCCGGTCTTTCCCGCAAGTGTTTCAAAGTCTCCTGCAAAATCGACGAAGCCACGGCGTCACGCGGGACCACCAATCGGTAGTGCATCCACCGTCCCTGGCGCCGTGCCGCCGCGACTCCTGCACGGCGCAGGTAGGCCAGGTGGCGGGAGATCTTTGGCTGGCTGATCCCAAGGATCTCCACGAAATAACAGACGCAGATTTCCCGGCCGGCGATGAGGTTGAGCAGGCGGAGCCGCGTGGGGTCAGCCAGGGCGCGAAAGAGGAGATCGATGGCGAACGGTTTGTGTTTTCTTGGCATGGCGGGAAACATTATATATGGCTTGACATATATAAACAAGGAGGCGTAGCATACACACATATGCATAAGCGCATATGATGTCTGTGCAGCAGACGGCTGCGGGCTCTACTTGGAGCCCGCCTGAGAAAAGAGGATGCTATGGCTATGAAAGCAGTGCAGATGCTGAAGGCCCACATCGCGATTCATGTTCGTGACGTGGCGGCAAGTGTCGAGTTCTACCGGAGACTTTTCGGGATCGAAGCGTCCAAAATACGAAAAGGGTACGCGAAATTTGATCTCTCCGATCCCCCGCTCAACTTCACCTTGAACGAGGGAGCAGGCGAAGAACGTGGAGTCCTGTCGCACCTGGGGATTCAAGTGGAGTCGACCGCGGACGTCCTGGCCATGCGCCGGCTGTGGCGCGAGCGCAGATTGCTCACCCGCGATGAAATGAAAACGGATTGCTGCTACGCGCTGCAGGATAAGACATGGGTTCGCGATCCGGACGGGAATGAGTGGGAAGCATTCGCCGTTCTCGAAGACAATCTCCCCGAGAAGGCAACTACCGAAAAATCATGCTGCGCCCCGGATTGCTGCGCGCCTGCTGTGCCGTGAATCCCCGATCCTTCCATCGAGGGGTGATCTTATGGAGAAGCGCTACAACGTCCTCTTTCTCTGCACCGGAAATTCGGCGCGCTCGATTATGGTCGAAGCGATTCTCAATCGTAAGGGCCAACCAAACTTCGCTGCGCACAGTGCGGGCACCCACCCCGCTGGACTCGTTCGCCCCGAGGCGCTGCGCCAGATTGAACTTTTTCGCGCGCCCACGGAGGGTCTCCATAGCAAGAGTTGGGACGAATTTACGAAACCAGATGCACCGCAAATGGATTTCGTTTTTACCGTTTGCGACAATGCCGCGAGTGAAGTCTGTCCCGTCTGGCCGGGCCAGCCCATGACCGCTCATTGGGGCGTTCCCGATCCCGCTGCAGTAGAAGCGTCACACGAGCAGATCGAGCGCGCTTTTCGTGAGGCTTTCATCACCCTCGACCGTAGAATTTCGCTATTTCTGAGCCTGCCTCTCTCCACCCTAGGCCAGCTTGCCATGAAGAGGGAAATTGACCGCATCGGACAACAATGAAAACTTCACTCTCGCGCCGCATTGTAGCGGAATTCCTCGGGACTGCGTTTTTCGCGGTGGCCTTCGTTGGCTCGGGCATCATGGCGGAACGACTCGCCGGCGAAAACGCCGCTCTCGGTCTTTTCGCCAACACAATCGCAATTCGATTGGCTTAGTTTTCGATCGTCCGATGTTTGAAGGTACGATGGCCCTTGCTGTAACTGGCGACCGTCTGGCCTTCGCCGAAGAGTTTGTACTTGTACGTGGTGAGCCCTTCGAGGCCTACAGGGCCGCGTGCGTGAAGTTTTCCCGTGCTGACGCCGAGTTCTGCGCCCAAGCCGTACCGGAAGCCATCGGAAAATCTTGTGGACGCATTTTGAAAGACGCCGGCTGCGTCCACGAACTCCATGAAGCGCGCCGCAACGTCATGGCTCTCCGTCACAATAGACTCCGTGTGCCGTGAGCCGTACCGGTTGATGTGATCGATCGCCTCGTTGACGCCGTCCACGACCTTGATCGAGATGATCAGATCGGAATACTCTTTCCTCCAATCCTCTTCACTCGCCGGAACGATTTCCTGTCCTCCGCCGAATTCCAATGTTCGCGGGCAGCCGCGAACCTCGACCCCAGCCGCCCGGAATTGCGCGATCATTTGCGGCAGGAACGCGGGGGCGATGTCCTGGTGTACCAGCAACGTTTCCACTGCGTTGCAAGCCGCAGGGTACTGCACTTTCGAATCCAGCGCGACATCAAGCGCTTTCTGCAAATCAGCGTCGCTGTGGACGTAGACGTGGCATATCCCCTCCCCGTGCCCCAGCACGGGGATGCGGCTGTTTTCGGTAATGTAACGGACGAACTGCTCGGAGCCCCGCGGCACAATCATGTCGATTTCGCCATGCATCGTGAGAATCAGGGCCACATCTTCGCGCGACCTCAGCAGAACGACGGAGTCGGAAGGGATGTCGGTGAACGGCTCCAGCGCTTCGCGCCAGATCGAAACCAGCGCCGCGTTGCTCTCCGCCGCTTCCGTGCCGCCCTTGAGGCACACTGCATTCCCGGACTTGAGAGCTAGCGAGGCGACCTGCGGCACGACTTCAGGCCGGGCCTCGAAGATTACGCCCACGACGCCCAGCGGGCACGTCTCCTTATAGAGAACGAGATGATCGTCGAGCTCCGTGGCCGCGAGGCGACGATGCAATGGGTCCGGAAGCCGCGCGACGTCACGCACACGCTCCGCCATTTCCCCAATTCCGCGCTCCGTCGTCCGCAAACGGGCAAACATGGCGCGCGACATCTCGCCGCTTTCGACAGCGGGCAGCGCTGCCGCACAATCTTTTTCATTCGCGGCGAGGATTTCCACTGAACGCGCTTCGAGCGCGTTGGCTGCGGCAAGCAACGCCTCGTCGCGCCGTTCACCTGAAAGCGCCGCGAGAATATGCGCGGCCCTCCGCGCGCGCCGGACGGAGCGCTGGATATCCGATACTTCGAGTTGATTCTGCAGCACGCTCATTTGCGATCCAGTAGAACAATATTATCGCGCTTCACGAGCACACTTGCACGCCCGTGGACCCGGCCACTTGCCGGGCCTTTCGAACCGTTGCCGATCATGCCTTCCGCATCACCGCGAGAATAATCCGAAATTCCCCGCGCGAATTCCAGGCCCTCGCCGTCCACGATACTCACGACCTCGGCGGCCTCAAACTCGCCTTCGACGCGAACCACGCCCGAGGCGAGCAGGCTTGCCTTACCGCCGGTGAGAGCGTCGCGCGCGCCTGCGTTTACGACGACGCGCCCGCGAACCCCCGCGGCGTAAGCGATCCATCGGCGCTTTCCCGCCATGCGCGTCTTCGACAGAAAAACCGTGCCCGCAGGCTCTCCATTAAAAATCCGGTCGAGCGTGTCCGGTTTTTTCCCGTTGGCGATTACGGCCACGGCGCCCGCGTGCATGGCAATCTCTGCGGCATCGAGTTTCGTCAGCATTCCACCGCGCCCGCCCTCGGAAGGGCCGAGTGCCAGTGATTTCAACTCCGGCGAAATTTCTTCGACCACAGGAATCACAGTTGCCGGTGTATTCGTCGATCCCGAAGGCCCCAGTTGCATCAACCCATCCACGTCGGTCAGCAGGACGAGCACGTCGGCGTCAATGTGGCTCATCACCAGCGCGGCCAGACGATCATTGTCGCTGAAGATGCGTTCGCCCGCGCGAATATTCAAGTAGTCGAGTTCGGCCGTCGAGACCGTATCATTTTCGTTGACGATGGGCAGGACGCCAAGTTTCAAAAGCGATTCCATCGTCTGCCGCAGATTCGAATACCGGCTGCGATCGACGAAATCTCCCTCCGTCAGCAGCACCTGAGCGATGTGGATGCCGTGCGTCTGGAAAAGCTTTTCGTACTCGTGCATCAGCAGGCTCTGTCCGACGGCCGCGCATGCCTGCCGCACTACGAGGTCATTCAGCCGGTCGCGATGAAGGCCGAGCCGCCCTCTGCCCAGGCCGACGGCTCCGGAAGACACAAGCACGATTTGACGGCCGTCCTTCTTCAGCCGCGCGATGGTTCGGGCCACTGGATCCAGAAGCTCGACGTTAAACTGACCGTCGCTCCCGGTCACAATGCCGGTGCCCAACTTGATGACGGCACGGCGCGCCGCACGCAGCCGTTCCTGGGGTTCTCCTTCGATTCGGTCGGTTTTCACGCAGGTCTACTTTATCACCTTCCAGGGCGGTCAAAAAAGGCACTTGCAATTGGGTGGGGGATGATTCCGATAAAGTGAATGAGTCCCGTTCAGAAAGGGAAACACATCGTCACGGCCCCTCAATCAGGAAGCGCAATTGTGATACCTTCGCCGAGACTCGAGCAGGCGCCTGGCTTCACATTGAAGGAGTACGCCATTCTTAAATCGGACGTTGCGCGTCGCATGGCACGAATACTTGGAGTCGTTTCCCTCCTGGCAGTGCTGGGAGCCGAACTGGCGCTCTCGGCCCGGCAGCAGTCCCAAACGTTTGACGAGGCGGCGCACATTTTCGCGGGCTATCGCTACTGGAAAAATGGCGATTTCGGGATCAATCCAGAGCATCCACCTGTGGTCAAGCTGGTCGCGGCGGCCCCTCTTCTGCGGCTTCCCCTCAAGATCCCGCCCTTGAAAAGTGGTTATTTCAAGGGTGTGGAATTTCTATCCGGGGCGCAATTCCTTTACGCGAACGATGCAGATGGGCTCTTATTCAGGGCCCGGCTGGCAGCGGGCGTCTTTACGCTTTGCCTGGCTCTCGTGGTTTTCCTGGCCACATCTTCCATGTGGGGGACTGCCCCGGCATTCATTGCATTGATCCTTTTGGTTTTCGAACCGAATATCCTGGCTCACGGGGCGCTGGTCACAACCGATATGGGGGTGACGTTCGGCATATTCCTGGCGGTCTACGCGTTCTATTTGTACGTGAAAAAGCCATCCCGCTTGATGCTCGTCGGGACCGGTGCAATCGTGGGCCTGGGAATTGCGGCCAAGCACTCAGGAATCATGATTTTTCCGATGCTGTTTCTACTCGCTCTTACGGAGCTGATGCCGTGGTGGGGAAATACTTCTTCGGGCGAATCTGACAATACGAAGAAGCACGCGCTCCGCCTTGCCGCTTCCATTGCGATCATCAGCGGGATCGCGCTGGTAGTGTTATGGTCCACCTACGATTTTCGATTCGAGTCCCGCCCCGAAGGCTTGCATATGGATCCGCCGCTTTCGGAATTCCTATCTCAAGTGACTCCCTTCAAGGCCCGGATTATCCAGCAAATTGCAAACTGGCGTTTGCTGCCCGAATCCTACCTGTTTGGATTGGCGGACGTTGCTAAAGTCTCGGAGGCGACACCGACCTTTCTTCTTGGCAAGGTCTATCCTCAGGGCCAATGGTTCTATTTTCCGGCTGTGTTTGCGATCAAATCGACCCTGGGATTTCTTCTATTATGTCTTCTGGCGCCCATGGCAAAGGCGCTTCGCCGGAAAGAAATCCGAAGGGAAGTCTTATTCCTGACGATCCCTCCTGCGTTATACCTCGTCGTGGCTATGAACTCGGGGATCAACCTGGGCGTGCGGCACATTCTTCCCGTTTACCCATTCCTTGCGGTTCTTGCAGCCATTGCAGCTTGGAATCTGGCGAGACGGCATTCGGCGTGGGGCGTTCTGGTGACAGCTCTCCTGATTTTTCACGTCGTCTCGTCTGTTCGAACGTTTCCCAACTATCTCGCCTATTCGAACGAACTGTGGGGCGGCTCGGCGAATACCTACAAGGTTCTGGCCGACTCGAATGTGGATTGGGGACAGGGGCTCAAGGCCATGAAGCGGTACATGGACCAGCATCAAATCACAGATTGTTCATTCGCCTATTTTGCATCTCTTGTGGTTGACCCCTCCTACTACGGAATCCGGTGTAAACCACTCCCGACGTCCCTTGCCATGGCGTCTCAAGTGCCCATGGAAGTGATCCCGCAAAACATTGAAGGGCCTGTCTTCCTGAGTGCCAGTGAGATTTCCGGGACGTTTTGGGGCGGCGATGCGGTCAATCCTTACCTGCAGTTCGTGGAGAGGCGTCCCACCTCCTCCATCGCGGACTCCATCCTGGTCTTCGATGGCCGTTTTGACATGTCGCTGGCCGCAGCTCTGACGCATGAGAGCCTTGCTACGCAGTTTGTTGCGCGCGAACAATTCGATGAGGCCCTCGCGGAAGCAGATCAGGCTATCGCGATCGCGCCCCATACTTTTATGGCTCATGCTGCCCGGGGAAATGTTTTGGCAAAGATGAAACGGGATGCTGAAGCTCAAGAGGAGTTCCAGAAGGCTCAGGCGCTGGCAATGGCCGCAAATTCTGGACGCTGAGATTCCAAAGTCGCTTTCGTTGGGAAAAATCAGAGATCGCGGCGGCCTTCCATAGCTTTCATCATGGTAACTTCATCGGCGTATTCGAGGTCGGAGCCGACAGGTATGCCGACGCCGATGCGGGTGACGCGTACGCCAAGAGGCTTGATGAGTTTCGAAAGATACATGGCCGTGGCTTCGCCTTCCGCGTTGGGGTTGGTCGCGATGATGATCTCTTCGACGGTGCCGCCCTTGAGGCGTTCGATCAGACTCTTCAGATGCAGTTGATCGGGGCCGATGCCGCGCAACGGCGCGAGCGCCCCGCCGAGCACGTGATAGAGGCCGCCGTACTGCCTCGTTTTCTCGATCGCCATGATGTTGTGAGGCTCTTCGACGACGCAGATCGTTTTGCGATTTCGCGTCGGGCCCGTGCAATAGAGGCACGGGTCGGCATCGGTGATGTTGTTGCACACCGAGCAAAATCGCATGTTCAACTTGGCGTCGCGGATGGCGTCGGCAAGCGCCAGCGCATCCTCCGGCTCGATGCGGAGAATATGAAATGCGAGGCGTTGCGCGGTTTTGGCCCCGATGCCGGGCAAATGTTTGAGCTGGTCGATCAAGCGCTCGACAGGTTCGGCGAAATCAGGCATGAGAAGTGTTCCGTGATGATGTGTGGCGGGTCGAAGGAATCAGCTTCACTCGGAGTATCCGCATTCTGGCGGGCTCCAAGCGGAGCCCACACCCTGTTCAACACAATTCAAAAATCAAGCTCAGAACAGGCCGGGAATTTTCAGTCCGGCAATGCCGGGAATCCCGCCGGTAAGGCTTTTCATCTGGCTCGTGAGCTCTTCGTCTACGCGACGCGCGGCTTCATTTACGGCGGCGCGCACCAGGTCTTGCAACAATTCCTGATCTTTTCCGGCAAATACGTCCGGGTCGATGCGAATCTCCGTAAGTTGCTTTTGGCCGTTCATCCTGACGGTGACCATGCCGCCGCCGGCCGAGGCTTCCACGTGCACGGACTCAACCTGCTTCTGCAGGTTCTCCTGCATCTGGCGAAACTGCGTGAGAATTTGCTGCAGGGCTTTGACTTCCATGGTCTAGTCCTCGCTCCGGCGCTTGACATTGGAAATCTGGCCGCCGAACCGTTCCAGCATTGCGCGCACGATCGGATCCTGCTCGAACTTTGCGCGCAACTCGCGCGTGCCGGCGGAGGATCGCATTGCTGCTCCCAACCCCGGCACGGCCTCCAGTTTAACACAGACGCGGACTGTCTGACCGAGTATGCGGCTCGCGATGTTGCGCAAACGTTCCATGGGATCGCGCGCCTGCAACATCTCAGCAAGCGCGCGGCTTTCGGTGGGGAAGAACAATCGCACTTCGCCGCCGCTCATCTCCCACCGCGACACATGTTCGATCAATTCACCCAGGAATTTTTCCTGGCCGAGGATCGCGGCCTTAATCGAATCTACTTGCGCAGCTTCGAGGCCCGCGCCAACCTCCGTCATTCGCGCGATCATGCTGGGGGGAGAACCGGGAACGGGGCCGGTGCCCGCACGCTCCGATTCAATATTCGTGTCGTCCCTCACCACGGGCCGCGGCGCAGCAGCACTTTGCATTCTTACGCCAGAGGAAGCCTGTGGCGCACCCGGTGATGCGGCGGCGGCAAACGCTACAGGCGCGCGGCTCCGCGCGGGCGGAGGAGCTTGCGAAGCAGGGCTTGCCGAACGCCCGAGAGTTTCGGCAGGAGTTCCACCTTCGAGGTCCGCGAGAATTTCTTCGAGCGGAGCCAAACGCGCGGCGTTCACCATACGCAGCAGGCCCATCTCCAGATGCAGACGCGCATCGGGCTTGCGGCGCAGGTCGTCGTCGGTGTGCAGGAGAATCTGGAAAAACCGCGTGAGGTCTTCTTCGCTGAATGATTCCGCCATCTGTTTCAAACGCGGGCGCTGGTCAGCGGGCGCGGCGATCAGTGCAGAATCGGCGCCGCAGACGCGCGCGACGAGAAGATTTCGGAAATGGCCGATAGCTTCGCGGCAGAAGTGCTGGAGATTCTGTCCCTCAGCGAGCAGCCGATGCACGAGCGTAAGGACGCGCTCCGCCGATTGCGCTTCGATGGCGCCGGCCAGCTCATCCAGGATCTCTTCCGGGACGACGCCGAGCAGTTCGCGGACTTGCGTGTCGGTGATGTTCGTGCCGCAGTAGGCGCGCGCCTGCTCGAGCAGGGAGAGCGCGTCACGCAAGCTGCCTTCGGCGGCGCGAGCCATCACGCCGAGCGCACCAGGCTCTGCGGTCAGGCTTTCTTTGGCGCAAATTTTTTCGAGCGCGTCCACGATTTCCGCGAACGAGAGCGCGCGGAAATGAAAATGCTGCGACCGCGAACGGATCGTCTCTGCGAGACTCTCAGGCTCCGTCGTCGCCATGACGAAAATGACTTTGTCGGGAGGTTCTTCGAGCGTCTTGAGCAGCGCGTTCGAGGCCTCATCGGTGAGCATATGAGCTTCGTCGAGGATGACGACTTTGTAGCGGCCCCCGGCGGGCGCATAGCGAACCATTTCGCGCAGCTCGCGGATCTGATCGATGCCGCGATTGGACGCGGCATCGATTTCGATCACATCGAGCGAGTTTCCCAAACCGATTTCCCGGCACGAGTCGCACTCGTTGCAAGGTTCCGCGGCAGGGCCCTTCACGCAGTTGAGCGCCTTGGCGAGAATGCGTGCCGTGGTCGTCTTGCCCACACCGCGCGCGCCGGAGAAGATGTAGGCGTGCGCCACGCGGCCGGACTGAATGGCGTTAGACAGCGTGCGCGTGACGTGCTGCTGGCCAATCACGTCGGCAAACGTCTGCGGCCGCCACTTTCGCGCGATGACCTGGTAGCTCATGCCGTTGACTCTCAGCCCTTTGTGTCATTCCGAGGAGCACCGGCCCTGCCGGGGCGACGAGGAATCTCTCAGTATTTCAGATTGAAGAGAGATTCACCAGGCGGTCGAACGGCCTTCGGAATGACATCACCAACAAGAATGTCTCAGCGCGCTGCAGATGAGAGGAACTTCGGGTACTCCGCGGCGCACGAAGCGATCCCGGTACCGTTGCTCCCTTCCGGGCCTGGCGGGGTTCGCGGGACTTCGTCGCACAGAGCCCGAAGTTCCACGCATCGGCAGTCGCGTATTCAGAGATCGACTGCGAAAGAAGTCTAGCACAGCGCCGTGCTCGAAAAAAGAAAACCCGCTGGGGAGAAGATTAGACACAGAGGACACAGAGCGCGCCGAAATTACGAATACGCGATTGCGAAACAAAATTATGCCGATTTGGCACTATCTGCGTTCATTGTGAACTCTGTGTTTAGCGCTCTTCCGTCGCACGGAGGCAAACGCGGAGGGTGGCAGTTTCGATACACGATGCCTCACTTTGTCTGATTGAAAAAGGGGTACGGCGTATGATTTGCACGGACGCAACCTCCGCATCCGGTCCGGCGCGCTCCCGCAGAGCGTCGCCGGGCGTACAGCGCCAGCGCAACGCCTCACGTCACGAGGCCTAACCCGTGCACGGCCGAATCGTCGGCCGGTGCGGCAGGATGGAGGATCCCATGAAACGAATCGTCGTATCTTTTGGCTCTGTGGTGTTGCTGTTTGCTGCTGCCGCGGTACCAGCCCGCGCGCAATCCCATGAACTCCTGCAGGGCACCGAGGTGCACCTGCGCTTGCTCACCCGTTTAAGTACGGCCATCGCGAAGAGCGGTGATCCATTTATCGCGGAAGTCGCTCAGCCCGTGTATGTCGGCAGCCAGATGATTTTGCCGGCAGGGGCGCGCGTGAACGGCACGGTCGGCGGAGTGATACATCCCCGGCGATTCTCGATGTTCCGCGGCCAGGCCGCCATGAACCTCTCGTTCCGCGACCTCGAAGTGGATAGCCGCATATTCCCCGCGAAAATGAGCATTCTGGACCTACAGAACCCATCAACCGGAGACAAGGCGGGCAAAACCCGGAAGGACGTCAAGGTCGATGAGGGTCGAGTGATCGAAGCCAAGCATGACATCAAGGGCGATGTTCTTGCCGGGACCATCGGGACCGGTGGAGGAACTTTGCTAGGCACCGTCTTCAGCCACGTGGGGCGCGGCTTCGGCATAGGGCTGGTCGGGAGCACCGCGTACATAATGTCCCGTAAAGGAAAGGAAGTGGACCTCCCGGCGCAGACCATCATTATGGTCCGTATGGACAACACTGTAAATTTGCCCAGGATCACCGCCGAAAACGGCGCACTAACACAAGGCAGGGCGGACGCGCAGTAAAGCCCGGCTGGTCTTGCCAGATTGAGGAAGGGAGCGTCGCGCTGACCCGGGTCAAGGTCTGCACGACGCAAACGGGCTGTCGACGGGTTACTTTGCGTGAGGTTCGAACGAGGGCTTGGGTGATGGAAACGAAACCTTCCAGATCGCTTCACGCCGAAGTTTACGGACACCCACACTCCAGCCGGCTTTCTCTATGCTGACCCACATCACCTCAAATGTGAAACTGATCGCATTGACTTCAGTCCCAGGAAGACCGGGTAGCTGGCCGATCATGAGGTTGAGGCGCCGGGGAGCTTCTTCTCGGATCGTTTCAGGAACCGATAGAGGCTCGTACGGCCAATGCCAAGCAGTTGCGCAGCGCGGACGCGGTTGCCTTCACACGCCTCGAGAACACGCCGGATGTGCTGCCGGCGAATTTCTTCCAGCGGAAGCGGCCGCCAGGAATCCCCGGGATGGCTGTCGCGTCCGGTGGGTTTCTGAAGATTTTCGGGGAGGTCATCCACGTCAATGAAATCATTCACGGAGGTGAGGCACGCGCAGGAAATTACGTTTTCCAGTTCGCGAACGTTGCCGGGCCATGCGTGTTGGAGCAGAACAGCATGTGTCCGGCGTGTCAGCCCCTGAATCTGCTTGCTGTAGGCCTCGTTGTATTTCTTGAGAAAATATTGAATGAGCAAGGGAATGTCATCCAGGCGCTCGCTCAGGCTGGGAACGCGAATCTGAATCGTGCTGAGGCGGTAAAAGAGATCCTCCCGGAAGCGGCCGGCAAGAACTTCAGCGCGCAGATCGCGGTTCGTCGCCGCGATCAACCGCACGTCCACGTGGCGGACTTCCGGCGAACCTACGCGCTGAATTTCCCGGTTTTGAATGACGCGGAGCAGTTTGGCCTGCATCGCGAGCGATGTCTCCCCAACTTCGTCGAGGAAGACGGTTCCGCCGTTGGCATATTCGAACAGGCCGGGGCGCGTATCGGTCGCGCCCGTGAAGGCGCCGCGCATATGGCCAAAGAGCTGGCTCTCCAGGAGCGTGTCCACCATGGCGGAACAGTTGCAAATCGCGAACCGCTGCTCCGCCACCGGACTCATCTGGTGAATGGACTTAGCGACTAATTCTTTGCCGGAGCCGGTCGCCCCAACCAACAGAATGTTCGTGTAATGGCGTGCAACCTTGCGGACCATTTCGAAAACTTCCACCATGGCAGGGCTCCTGCCGACGATCCCGTGGAATTCCAGGTCGTTTAGGAGCTGTTGCTCGAGGTTGCGAATGCGCTTCCGGCGAAGGAACGAGTCGGAAAGCTCGTCCAGGGATTTCTTGAGCCGGGAGCGGTCGACGGGCTTTGGAATGTAGTCATAGGCGCCGCGCTTGATGGCAGCGATGGCGTTGTCGAGCGAATAGAACCCGGTCATGAGGATGATATAGACGCCGGGGTCATGGTGTAGCGCCTGTTCAAGAAACTGGAGACCATCCATCCCAGGCATTTTAATGTCCGACATCACAACCCGCACGCGGCCTTGGTCGATCATCTCGAGCGCGTGCTGGGGATCGCAGGTGCCGATGGAACTGAAACCGAGACAACGAAGTGACTCCTGCAGCATCTCGACCATCCCTGGTTCATCGTCCAAGACACATACGGCCAGCGCTTCTTCGGAACTCCCAAGGACCAGATGACCCTCCCTGGTGGGTGCAGACATGGTGCTCATGCCAGGATCATGGGCAAGGCCAATGCCAGAACGATCGTGTGAATGGACCCGGCTCGCCACAGCTATTCTAGATTTCAGGGTTCAAGTGGGGATCATGTAACTCTAATGCAGGCAATCAATTAAGTGGAAGCAACAGAAGCTTTCGCAATGTCCTCGTCCACGTCCGCTTGGGGAGCGAAAGATGATCTAAGACCCACGCCCGAATCGCGTTCCATATTGGGGCGAATCGACCCTCCGATTGTGCCAAAGTTGAATTCTTGGGGGCGAGCACTCCCTCAGTTGGTGGCAGAGTCTTGTGTTTCGCTAAGATACGCGAAGAACTCGAATTCCTCGGCAGGGTACCGGATCGTCCCGCCCAACTCCGAATCAATCTCACAGTGCGTTCCCGTGGTATAGCAGAGTTCCAGA
>JBGPXQ010000132.1:0-7139 GCA_041492805.1 Terriglobia bacterium
AGTTACGCCGCGAACTTCCACGCGCTTCGAGCGGCTACGCTCGCCCGACGTAATTCTAACAGCCGACAGCGGCACTTTCAAACTTACCGCCAGCAACCGCCGCAATGCTTCATTTGCGCGGTCGTCCACCGGCGGAGCAGTCAGACGGATTTTGAGCCCATCCTGCCATTCACCGGCGATTTCTTCGCGGCTCGCCCTCGGCTGCACTCGCACCGCAAAACTCACCGCGCCGTCCTTTTCCGTGATCTGCACGAGGTATCAATCCTTCTCTAGCGGGCTCCAAGTGGAGCCCGCACCCGTCTTTCGTTCGCCGAAGAGTGCCGTCCCTACGCGGATCTCGGTTGCGCCCTCTTCGATGGCGATTTCGAAGTCGTGTGACATCCCCATGGAGAGGGCGGGCAGCAATTCTCCGCCAAATTGCACGCGCAGCGCATCGCGCAATTCGCGCAGGCGGCGGAAATAGGGCCGCACCTTCTCCGCATCATCGAGGTACGGCGGCACGCCCATTAGCCCGCGCAATTCCAGATGAGGCAGCCGCAGCACAGACTCCACAAGACGCGGCAACTCTTCGTCGCTCACACCCGATTTCGCGGTCGCCGGGTCGAGCCTGACTTCTATCAGCACACGCTGTCGTTCCACTCGCGCTACAACTTTCGATCCTTCCCTCTCCTCTCTCTTCTGTGTGTTCTTAGTGCCCTCTATGATGAGCTCCTTTCTTGCTCTTTCGAGCCGCTCCGCGAGCGCCACAGAATCCACCGAGTCGATCGTATGGAACAGCCTCGCCGCCCGCGCCACCTTGTTGCTCTGCAAGTGCCCGATCAGGTGCCAAGTGGCATCCAGGTCTGCCAGAGATGCCTGTTTCGACTCCCACTCCTGAACGCGATTCTCACCGAAATGACGCACGCCAGCCTCGTACAGCTCACGAATTTGTCCGGCCGGGTGCATCTTCGAGGCGCCGATGAGCGTAATATCTTCAGTTCGACGCCCCGCGCGCGACGCCGCGCACTCCATGCGTTCACGGGTTCGGGCCAGATTACCAGCCATCTCGGTCGATGCTCCACTCATCGCGCGAATTCTAACACGCGTCTCACCCAATCCCTGTCCACACGCGGGACTTCCTTGCGGCAGTGCCGCGCTCACGTTAGACTGGCATCCAAATCATGACGCCACGCGGAAAACTGATCGCTCTGGAAGGAATCGACGGCTCTGGCAAGCGCACGCAACTGGATCTGCTGGCGCGCGCGCTCGACGCGCGAGGGCTGCCAACCATGTGCATCAGCTTCCCGCGCTATGAATCGTCGTTCGGCAAACTCGTGGCTCGCTATCTCAACGGCGAATTCGGCCCGCTGGAAGCCGTGGACCCGCACTTCTCCGCCCTGCTGTATGCCGGGGACCGCTTCGAGGCGAAGGGCGATCTCGAATCAGCGCTATCGGCGGGCAAAATTGTTCTCGCCGACCGCTATATTGGCTCAAATCTCGCACATCAAACGGAACGTGTTCCACCCGAGCACCGCGACGATTTTCTGGCGTGGCTGAAGCGTCTCGAGTATGGCCTCTACGGCCTGCCGGTCGAGGATCTCGTTGTATATTTGCGTGTTCCCGTGGCAGAGGCGCATCGCCTGATCGGCCTGAAGGCCGCACGCAGCTACACTTCGCTCCGGCATGATATTTTGGAGGCGGACGTGACGCATCTCGAACAGACCGCCAGGATATACGAGCGCCTGGCGACCGAACCCAACTGGGTGCGCATCGACTGTACCAACCTGGCATCCGGCGCCTTGTATTCGCCTGAGGAAATTCATCGGGCGCTGCTGAATGCCGTGGAATCGCGCATCCTTTCCAAGGCGCCGGCTGAAAAGTGAGTCGCAGGAGACCTTCATGAGTTTTTCTGAATTCATCGGCAACCCGCGAACGGTGGCAGCGCTGCGCGGCATGCTTGCGGGCGAGCGCGTCCCGCATGCCATGCTGTTCACCGGTCCGCGCGGTGTCGGGAAGTTCACCCTGGCGCGAATGTTCGCGCAGGCCGCCAATTGCGAACAGCTTCGCGACGACTTTTGCGGCGAGTGTACCACTTGCCGCCGCATCGGCCTGCTCACCGACACGCGCCCACTGATCGAGCAGGGGCTGTTGGTGCGCGGTGAGCGGCCCGACGCCGCCACGGTCGAACGCGTCCCCCTGCTGCTTGAAACGCATCCGGATGTTTGGGCCGTTGTACCCGATCCCGTCCGACCGAAGGACCCTGTCGTGCGCCCCGTCCTGCACGTAGGCCAGCTCCGCGCCGTCCAGCGCGCTGCTTATTTCAAGCCCCAGGGACGACGGCGGGTTTTTATCCTCGATGGCGCGGAAACCATGCGTTGGGACTTCGCGAATATATTCCTGAAAATTCTCGAGGAGCCACCCGAGTCCGCTACGCTAATCCTGATCGCGCCCAATCCTTTCCAGCTTTTGCCAACGATTCGTTCCCGGTGCCTTCAGTTCTCCTTTGTGCCGCTTACGACTGGCGAGGTCGAGGAAATTCTGCGTGTGCGCACGGAGATGAAACCGTCTGAACGCAAGCTCGCCGCGCAACTTTCTGAAGGAAGTCCGGGTGCGGCGATGGACCTTGATCTTGAGGCCGCCGCAAAGCTCCGCCGCGATTGTCTGACGGTCCTCGAACGCTCGCTTGAATTGCACGGCGTCTCGAATCTGTTTGCGAGCACTTCCGCGCTCGCCAAGAGCCAGGAAGTTGCGTTTGAAAATGTTCTGGAAGTGTTCTATAGTTTACTTACGGACCTGCTTGATTTGTCCTGCTCTCCCTCGCAAAAGGTGTTGCGAAATCCGAGCCTACGCAAGGAGCTCGAAACACTGAGCAAGAAGGTGGACGTGAGATGGGTCAGCAAAGCTGTCGAAGGATTTGACGCCCTCCACTCCCGGCTTCGCCGAAACGTGAATCGGTCGCTGGGTTTGGACGCCGTAGCCATTTCCCTGGCCCGGCCCGCGTCGGATGCAGGAAGTTCCGTTTCGCGTTAGCAACGTAACCGTTTTCGGTCGTCGCGCATCAAAAGTGGTGAATCCGTTCTTGTCATCATAGCACGTTCAACTAAGAAGGAGTCTTGTTGTGAACCGCAAGCTATTTCGCCCTACTCTCACTGAAGTCAAGGAACCGCACGCGAACCGCGCCCATATCGCGGGGCCACAGCCGCATAAGAAGCCGGCCCCCCCGGAACAAACCCATGCGGAAAACTTTTATTGGATCAAACAAATGCAGGCCCGCACCCCGGTGGCCGTCGTTCTTAATGGAGGGGAAACATTACACGGAACGGTCGAGTGGTATGACCGCGACTGCATCAAACTGACGCGGATTGGCAGCCCTAACCTCCTTATCTATAAGCAATTTATTATGTACGTCTATAAGGACGGGGAAGAAGCCTCACTCGGCGGATCGAACGGACAATAGCTCCACGATATGCCGCCTGAAATCTTTTGCGATCGGAAGGCACACACGACTTGACGGCATGTGCCTGGGCTACGGCATGCTGAATTTTGGGGCGCCCTTCCGAACTTGTCCAGCCTGCCCAGGCGGAATAATCGCGAAGGTCATAAGGGCCTTGCTGACCAGGCGCCGGTCTTCGTCGGTTACTTCGCAATCCACGACGCTCGTGCTTCTTCCCTGACGCAATACGCGCGCGTCCGCCCTGATTTCCCCATGCTCTACGGCCTCGAGAAAATTGATTTTCATTTCGATGGTGACGACGCGGGACTCCACAGGCGCTGCCAGGGATGCCGCGAATCCCCCGGCTGTATCGGCCAGCATAGCCAAGACCCCGCCGTGAACGACGCGATGAACCTGCTTGTGCAAATCGAGCACAGGCATACGGAACACCGCCCGTCCGCGCTCAGCTTTCTCCAGCACAAACCCGAAATGGTTGATGGGGCTGCTATAACGAAGCCGATGCGAAACACGCGCCAGTGCCGCCTTGCTCAATTTTCCCCGTGGTCTCATCTTCTGGGCCCTTTCATCGAGCCAAAACCGGCTTTCCGCATAAATGGTCCGAAAAAAATTGACACCCCGTATCCCTCCCCCGCGTCCAATGGGGGTACATCTGAAAGTCGGGAATCTAGCATCCTGTGGAGGCGCGCGCAACACAATCGCTGTCCTGTTCTGGGCTCGATTTGCTAGAGTCTTGGGTTCATGAAGCACCTAAGACCTGTCATTTCGCGGTCTTGAGGGGCGAGATGAACCAAACGCTCGAATACCTATGAAGATTGGGATTACTTGTTATCCGACCTACGGCGGCTCTGGTGTTGTCGCAACCGAGCTGGGAATGGAGCTGGCGGCTCGCGGCCACGACATCCATTTCATCAGTTACGCCCCGCCGATCCGGCTTACCGACACCAACGGACACATTCAATTTCACGAAGTGGAGATATCGAGTTATCCCCTGTTCGATCACGCGCCGTATGCGCTTTCACTTGCGGTAAAGATGATGGAGGTGGCCGAATCGGAAGCTCTGGACCTGCTCCACGTACACTATGCCATCCCGCACTCGGTCAGCGCATACCTGGCTCGTTCCATGGCGGCGCCCAGGCGCCTGCCCTTCATCACTACACTCCACGGTACGGACATCACGCTTGTCGGGAACGACCGAAGCTTCCTGCCGATCACAAAATTTTCGATCGAACAGTCCGACGGCGTGACGGCGATCTCCCATTATTTGAAGAAGCGCACACTCGAAGAATTCGACATCAAGCGCCCAATCGAAGTCATTCCAAATTTCGTGAATTGCGATCTTTATTGCAGGAAGGACAATCCGGCCCTGCGCGCCGAATGGGCCCCGGACGGCGAACCGATTCTCATGCACCTGTCGAACTTTCGTCCGGTCAAGCGTGTCTCGGATGTCGTTGAGATCTTTGCCCTCGTTCGAGAGAAAATTCGCGCGAAACTCGTCCTGATCGGTGACGGACCCGACCGCGGAGCCGTCGAGTACATCGTTCGCAAGAAAAAACTGGCCAGCGACGTCCATTTCCTTGGTAAACAGGACCGCGTCTACCAACAACTCGCGCAAGCAGACCTGTTCCTGCTGCCCTCGGATCTGGAATCGTTCGGGCTGGCCGCGCTTGAAGCCATGGCCTGCGAAGTTCCGGTCGTGGCTTCGAACGTCGGCGGCGTGCCCGAAGTGATCGAGCACGGAATTGACGGATACCTGCACGAGCCGCGGGATATCCAGACGGCTGCAAAATATGCGCTCGAAATCCTATCCCGGCCAGACCGCGGACGGGCGATGGGCCGGACCGCGCGCATCAACGCCAGGAAAAAGTATTGTGCCAATGACGTAATTCCGCTGTATGAGGCGTACTATCTCCAGGTGATTGGCGCTGTCGCCGCCACACACGCATGAGGAGCTTCAACTGTGGCCCAGTAGCACAGGCTTCAGCCTGTACTCGCTACCGTTCACGATCGCGAAAGGCGCACAGGCTTCAGCCTGCGCTACTCCTCCCCTACACTGTGGCGCTATTCGGCGCATCAAACTGACTTCCCCGGGCAAGCTCATCACGAAGTCATGAAAATTGCGGCATTGTGACTGTTGTTGATTGTCTGTGCCCATCAAGTGTGGGAACATCCTGCTCGTGTCCATTCGCTTTCGCGCGCTAAAACATCGCAATTTTCAGCTCTTCTTTGCGGGCCAGCTTGTTTCGCTCATTGGCACGTGGATGCAGTCGACCGCGCAGCTCTGGCTCGTCTACAAGATGACCCACTCGGCGGCCCTGCTCGGCGTTTTCGGGTTCGCCAGCCAAATCCCCATCCTCTTCTTGGCCACTCTCGGCGGGTATGTTGGTGACCGGTACAACCGTCACCGGGGAGTGATCTGGACACAAACTGCGTCTTTGATTCTGTCGTTCGTGCTGGCGGCGCTGACACTGCTCGGCTTCATGCGCGTCTGGGAAATCGTTCTGATCGCATTCCTCGCCGGCATCGTCAATGCGTTCGACGTGCCGATCCGCCAGGCGTTTCTTGTTCAAATGGTGGGAAAGGAAGACCTGCTGAACGCCATCGCGCTGAATTCGTCCATCTTTAATGGGGCGCGGGTTGTAGGTCCGGCCATCGCCGGCATCGCCATCGGGTGGATCGGCGAAGGCTGGTGCTTTTTCTTGAATGGCATCAGCTTTCTGGCTGTGATCATTGCGCTCTTGATGATGCGGATCGAGAAGATCGAGCTCCGCGCCCGCCAGGGTTCACCGCTGCAAAACTTCATTCAGGGCTTCCGCTTCGCGATGAGCGATCGGCCGGTCCGCTCCGCGCTACTCCTCTTGAGCCTGATGAGCATGTTCGGTCTGCAGTATTTCGTGTTTCTGCCGATATTTGCCAACGACATCCTTCACGGAGGGGCGCGCGGCCTGGGGCTGCTGATGAGCTTCGCCGGGGTTGGAGCCGTCATCGGCGCGCTGCACTTCGCCGCGCGGACGAGCTACAAAGGCCTTGTGGAATGGATCGCCGCGACCTCCACGACGTGCGCCTTGGGACTCATCTTGTTTTCACAGTCGCGCGTCTTCTGGCTGTCGGCGGTGATGATGCTGGCTGTCGGCTTTTCGGCCACATCGCAAATGGCAGCCACAAATACGATCGTGCAGGGCCGCGTGCCCGATGAGCTGCGCAGTCGTATCATGGCGGTATACGCGACGATGTTCATGGGCGTCCAGCCGCTCGGCGCTTTAATCGCCGGCGGTGTGGCCAAGCGGATCGGCGCGCCGTACGCGCTCGCAGCATTTGGAACGGTCTGTTTGCTCGGGAGCCTGTTCTTTGTGTTCCGTGTAGCAATGCGGCTGGGGCACACGCAAGGCTCGACGGAACCTCAGGCAGGATTGGGGCGATAGAGCCAGTTTGGCTTCAAAAAAGATTCCGCTGGAGGTCCATTCAAACTGGCAAGAATGGCGTCCACTTTGGAGCGCTGCGGCGCAAGGGAACAAACCGGATCAGTCGCCGCTGCGTCACCTGCGAGAAGAAACGCCTGGCAGCGGCAGCCGCCGAAGTCTCGCGTGCGGCGGTCGCAGCTCTTGCAGGGTTCGGGCATCCATTCTTCGCCGCGGAATTTCTCGAATGCTTCTGATTTTTCCCAAATCTCACGAAGGCTGCGGTCTTTCAAATTATCGAAATGCAAGTC
>JBGPXQ010000088.1:0-8898 GCA_041492805.1 Terriglobia bacterium
CTAATGTCTTCCGCGCCTCCGGCGCTGCCTCATGACTCAAAAATCAGAAACTACTAACCACGAGTTGCCAATTACAAGTCGCGAGTTGCCACGGGAAGATTCCAAATCGACCCCAACCAAACCGGAGCGCCGGAGGCGCGGAAGACCTTAGCCCAGTGCGGAAGCGCTGGGTACACGACATAGGAAGATGCCAAGCGCCGTAGGTGCGGCAGATGCCTTTGATGGCTAAAGTCGAAGATCCCGACCATGTCGGAGCTACGACCTACAAAGATTCTCTGGTTGTCACACAGACTCTGAAAACCCTGGCTACAGGAGCCGAAACCTGCGATGGATTGTAGCCCGCCCTGACCGGATCGGGGCGGGGGTTGGCTCGACAGTTCGCAAAACATTTACTTTTTCTTTGGTGGAGAAGGCGGAGACGGAGGCGGAAGAGGAGGAGAGACGGTGATATACGGCCGCAGCGCTTCGAGGCGCTTCGTACTCATCCCGCGAATTGCGAGCAGGTCCTCGACGCGCCGAAAGCGGCCGCTCTTCTGTCTCATATCGATGATCTTCTGCGCGGTTACCGGCCCCACACCCGGCAATTCCTCGAGCTCCTTGATCGTAGCGGCGTTGAGGTCAATTGGCCTTGCCGGGGGTTGCTTCTGAGCTCCCAAAGCGGCGCACATCAAAAGAACTGCCAACCCTGCGGATAGCGCCTTCGTTAGGCCCCTTCTGGCTCGCGTGCGCGCAATTTCCACACGCACAGAGTGAGATAGGTACTCTTTAAGCGAAATTTCTAGCCCATTCATCGGTTCGGCGGCGCCGACATTCCTTTAAACTCTAATTTCTGAAGCCCCCGGTTAGTCAATGCAATGTAGATATTGCCTTTCGAATCGGTCGCCAGATGGTGGCCACCTCCCAGCATGCCCTCGCCTTTGATTGACTCCACAATCTCAAGCGTCTTGCGGTCGAGCACGACGACTTCCGAGCCCCCTCCGACATATAAGAACTGCTGCTGCGGGTCCGGAGAGAACGCCAAATCGCGCGCAAAAGGCGCATCACCTTTAACCTGTTGCTTGATGAACTTGCCTTCAATCGTGAACACCTGCACGCGCCTGTTTTCCCGATCGGCCACATACACGAGCCCGTCGTCAGACACGCGAATGGCGTGGACGATGCTGAATTGCTGAGGACCTGGCCCATCCGGGACCGCACTTAGGCTTGGCGGCGGACATTGGTCCAGGTCCACCGGCTTGTTCCCAAACGCGCCCCACATGCGTTTGAACTGGCCGGTATCCGCATCAAACACGGCCACGCGGTGGTTGCCGTACCCGTCGGCGACGAACAATTCGTTCGTCTTCCGATAGACGACCGCATCGGCGGGCTGGTGCAAATTTTTCGTGTCGGCATTCCCGGTGCTTTCGCTGCTGTGACCAATTTGCATCACGAACTTGCCGGCCTGCGTGAACTTCAGCAATTGGTCATCCCCAATTGGCTTGAGACCGGGCAGGGCTCTCGCTGGACAATTGTTTCCGCCAATCCACACGAAGCCTTTGTAGTCGATATGGATTCCGTGCTCCCTCTCCGGCCATTCATAGCCGCTTCCCCGCCCGCCCCAAGCCTGAATAAAATTGCCCGCCGCATCGAACACCATCACCGGCGGCGCGGCCATGGCAGCTTGATCGGCTGGCAGCGTCCTCGGGCGGTGCAGGACCCACACGTGATCCTGCGCATCGATCCCGATGCTGGACGCATCTCCAAGCTTCCACTTGGCCGGCACCTTGGGCCAGGAGGGATCTACCTCGAATTTGGGGACACGGCGCGCTTGCGCCGGTGACGTTTGAGCTGCCACCGCTGTGCCCACGAGCCGCTGCGCTTCCACGCCAGCAGCGATGACCAATGCCATCAGAACTCCACAACTCAGAATCTTGTGTTTCATGGCGTCCTCCCAATTGGAGCTACAGATTACAACGCTGACAGTACGGCGACAAAAACTTGAAAAGTTGCTTCGACGCGCACAACACGCCCCTTTTCACACGCAACACAATTCATCTACGCCCGTATCACGGGGCTTCAAATAGGAAATCCGCGTTTAAATGGAATTCCCCTGTGCGTCGTACACCTCAACCTTACCAAACAAGGCAGCTTGAGCCTCAAGTTGCGCTCGATCGCCAACGATGACAATCTGCGCATTCGCGGAATCGAAATATTTCTGCGCGGCGTCAAGAACATCAGCGGCCGTGAGCGCCAGAATACGTTCGCGATAGGTCTCGAGGTAATCCTCCGGCAGCCGTTCGAGCGTGGACGTGGCCAGTTGCCCGGCCAAACCATCCTGAGTCGCCAGGCCCAGCGAGAAAATTCCGCTCATGTAGTTGCGCGCGTCGGCCAGTTCGTCTTCGCCGACCGCGGTCGAGCGCATGCGGTCCACCTCGTAGAACATTTCAGTAAGTGTGGCGGCCACCACGTCGTTCCGCACGGCAGCCGAGATGCTGAAATAGCCGTGCTGCCGCAGGGGATGCGCTCCACTGCGCGGGCTGTACGTGTAGCCCTTCTGCTCGCGGATGTTCATCACCAGCCGCGAATTGAACGCTCCACCGTAAATCGAGTTCGCCAGCGTCAGCCGCAACCAGTCTGGATGCTTTCGCGTGATGGCCCGATTGCCGACGGCGACTTGCGCCTGCACGGCTCCGGGCAAATGCACGAGATGAACACGCCGGCCGTGCAGTTCCGGCAGCGCCGGGTCGGGCGCTTCATCCACTTTGCCCGCGGCCCAGGAGGCAAACGCCTTGTCGACCTGCGCGAGCATGGCAGGGGGCGAAAAGTCGCCGACCATCACCAATAACGCATTCCCCGGGCGGTAGTGTTGCCGGTAGAAATCCCTGAGCTGTTCGAGTCGGTAGCTTTCGACTTGCGCCTCGGTAGGCGAAACCGTGCCATACGGATGCGCACCAAACAGGACCCTGCGCAAACACTCACCGGCGAGAAATCCCGGCGTGGTGCGTTCGATCCGCAAACCTTCGACCAACTGGCGCCGCTCGCGTTCGAATTCGTCGGCGGGAAACGAAGCCTGCTGCGTCAGCTCAGCGACGAGGCGCAGAAGGTCGTTCGAAAAGTCCACCAACCCGGCGAAGGAAACCACACTGGTGTCCGCGCCGGCCCCGGAAGAAAGATCCGCGCCCATGCGGCGAAGGTCTTCTTCGATCTGGCGGCTGGTACGCGCGGCGGTACCCGTGCGTACGACCGTGGCGGTTATGTCCGCAAGACCGGGCGTGTCCGCGGCCGAAACGGCGTTTCCGCTCCGGAAAAAGAGCTGTCCGTTGAATTTAGGAATCGTGTGCGATTCCACCAGCACAACTTCGAGGCCATTCGAAAGCGTCGTGCGGGTGCGTGGCGGCCAGATCACGGGCCGCTCGGGGGATAGCGCGGGGACCGCCGTGTGTGCTTCTGAACGAGGTGCGGAAGCCATCACGCCGCCCCTTTCTTTGCCGGCTGGCGAATCACGATGGAGCGATTGGTGCGCGTCAAAATCTTGTGCGCCACGGACTGCACTGCGTCAGGGGTAACCTCCATGAAGCCGCCGAGGATCGTGTTCACCAGATGCGGATCGTTATCAAAGAGCGTGAAACACGCGAGCAGGTGCATCAATCCGTAGCGCGGAATATAAGCGCCGTGGCCGCCCTCGAGCATGGAAAAGTAATTCGACCGGAATTTCACTTTGATGGGCTCCAACTCGTCGGCAGTGATTCCCTTCTCTTTCATCTCGTCGAGAATCTGGTCATACGCGGCGATCGTTTGATCGGCGGAATACTCGGGTTTGTGCAGGAGGCGCGTCACCATGAGCGTCGGTCCGTTGTAATCAAACAGGTCGCCGACCGGATAATGGATGCCGCCTTCGGCGTCCACTGCGATTTGTTGCTCGAGCACCAGGCGGCGATACACTCGTCCGGCGCGTCCGCCGTGCAGAGCCTGGTCCAGCATCGCCGCCGCGTACCACTCGGGCGTGAGGCGGCGCGGCGCTTGGTATCCGATGGCGATGCCGGGCAGCGTGCCGAATTTTTCCTCTACGACACCTCGGCGCTCCTCGATTTGCGGGCGCTCGTCGATATCGGCGGGCGCAGGCTGCGGCCCCGACGCGATCCCGGCGAAGTATCGCTCCACCAGTTTGAATCCTTCATCGACGTCCACATCTCCAAGGATCAGCAGCACGGCATTCGACGGAGCATAGTATGTTTTGAAAAAGTTCTGGACGTCATCGAGGGTCGCGGCATCGAGATCGTCGAAATCTCCGTAAAAATTGTGCGCATTGGACCAATTGCGATAGGCGATGGGAGGAAGATCCAGCCAGGGAAATCCACCGTAGGGCTGATTGAGCACGTTGACGCGCACTTCTTCTTTGACGACGTCGCGCTGGTTGCGCAGATTCTCATCGTCGACCTTGAGGGCCCGCATGCGGTCGGCCTCGAGCCATAGCACGCGCTCCAGCGCATTCGACGGCACCGATTCGTAATAGTTCGTCACGTCGTAGTGCGTCGAGCCGTTCAGCACACCGCCGGAAGAATTAATCAGCTTGATGTGAACCATTTTCCCGGCATTGGCCGAGCCCTGAAACATCATGTGCTCGAACAAGTGCGCAAAACCGCTCCGGCCGCGCGGCTCGATTCGAAAACCAATATTGTAATAGACCCCCACTGTGGCCACCGGCGCCGCGCGATCCGGCGAAACGACGGCGCGCAAGCCGTTGGGAAATGTGATGCTCTCGATCGGAATGTTCAATTGTGTCAAGAAGTCCCTTTCAATTGGGAATGGCAGCGCACAACGATTCATCCGGCAGCAGATTTCTTCCGGGCCTTTTTCTCCTCCGCCCCTTTTTCGCGTTGGCTGAAGATGCTGTCCAGTTTCTGGAGCAGCGCGCTCGAATCGTCCGATAAGACAGCAGCAGTCAGACGCGTCAGCGCTTTGTACGCATCCAGATACTCACGGGGAAAACCCGAGAGGGCGTCTGCATGGCGTTGCACCGTCGAAAAATCGCCCCGGATCACTGGCCCCGTCCACGCCGCATGCGGTCCGATCCGCTCCAAATTATCCAGCATCTGGCGCGTCAGCGGCAGCAGGGCGCGAGTCGCTTGCCGACGGGTGAAACCCTGGGCCATCAGAAGATGGGTTGCAGCCTCCATGAGGGCCAGGACGTGCGCACACGCAAACGATCCAGCCGCATGATACGCCGCCTTGTTTGTTCCGGACAAGCGCACGGCTACACCTCCCATCTGTCGAATCATTTTTCGCGCAACTTTCAACGCACCAGGACAGCCGTCAATCCCGAACACGCGGCCCGCAAGCTCCGGCACACTCTGGCCGCTGAAGGTTTGCATCGGGTGGATCGATCCGGTCGCTGCGCCTGCGTCGGCCAGCGCCCGGAGCGCCGAGGAGTCCAGTGCTCCGCTCGTGTGTAGCACAGTCTTACCATGCCACTCGTTGCCGCCAAGGTCCGCCAGATCGGCTGCCACTTTTTCTATGATGCTGTCCGGCGTAGCGATCAGCACCACTTCAGAAGCGAGCACCTGGCGCGTCAGCCGGTTCGTAGGATGTCCGGCGCCGATGGCGCGCACGGCCGCCCGGGCCGTTGGGTTCGACCGCGTTGCGACAACGCCCACACGCCAACCAAGTTCGCGTAAGCGGCGCCCCAGCGCTCTCCCCACGCGTCCGGCGCCCACGATCGATAATGTCTCTGCCATTCGCTGTGTTAGCATATAGTGTTTGGACGTATTCGCCGCGTGGAAATTTCAATTTTGCACATTTCCTGGATCGTACTTTTCGGCTTGATCGCTATCGTATGGATTGTTCAGGGAATCCGGGCCGGCATTGGCATGGCCCGCCTGCCGTGGCTTTCCGATTCTCCTTTACTATCTTCCGATGGCTCGCCATCGCTTTCGGTGATTTTTGCCGCGCGGGACGAAGCGGAGAAGCTCCCCGGAGCCATCGAGACGCTTCTTGCCCAGAATTATCCCCGGTTTGAGGTCGTGGCAGTCAATGATCGATCGCAGGACCAGACCTCGGCCATCCTTCACGAATTCGAACGCGTGAACAGGAACTTGAAAGTCATCGATATCGCCAATTTGCCGCCTGGATGGCTCGGCAAACCGCACGCGTTGGTCGTGGGGTTCGAACAATCGCAAGGTGAATGGCTTGTTTTCACCGATGCAGACGTTCATTTTGCGCCCGACGTGCTGCGCCGCGCCGTCGCGCTCGCCAAAGAACGGGAGTGGGACCATCTGAGCCTTCTCGCCTCGGTCGAGATGCGAGGATTCTGGGAGATTACGGCGATTTCCTATTTCGGGCTCGGCTTTGTCTTCGGCAACGAGCCGTGGCAGGCTTCGAATCCACGTTCCGGACGCTACGTCGGAGTCGGAGCCTTCCAGCTTGTGCGCCGGACCGCGTACGAAGCCTGTGGCGGACACCGCCGCCTGCGCATGGACGTCATCGAAGATATGAAACTCGGCAAGCTGATGAAGCTGGCGGGCTTCCGGTCAGGCGTCGCTGTCGCACAAGACATGGTGCGCGTGCGCTGGCATAGCGGCCTGCAGAACGTGATACGCGGTGTCACGAAGAATATGTTCGCCGCGTGTCACTACAACCCTCTCTTTGCCCTCGCCGCAATGGTGCTGCCTCTAGCCATGAGCGTCCTGCCCTTTTTCGGCTTAGCATTCGCAACGGGCTGGGCGCGTGTGTTCGCAGGGATCGCAGCAGTGGCCGCGATCCTGATTCACGCGGCGATGATTTGGTTCACGGACGCCTCCCCGCTCTACGGGCTCACGCATCCGCTGGGCGCAGTATTGTTCTGCTGGATGTTGGCGCGCTCCGCCGTGGCGACGCTCTGGCGCGGTGGTGTGGTCTGGCGCGACACGTTTTATCCCATCGAAGAATTGCGCAAGGGGTTGGTGTAGCGCCTCAATCCACCGAAGCCGGCTCGGTCGCGGCGGAAAAGAATCCGGCCAGGTCGCGCTGCTTGAGCGTGCGAATGCGGTCGCGGAACGCGGCGGCGCGTTCGAACTCGAATTTCTTGGCAGCTTCGCGCATCTGGAGTTCGAGTTGGGTGAGAACTTCGCCCAGCTTCGCCTCGCTCGTGATGTCCGCATCGGCAAAGTCTTCGACGGGCACCGTCACGTAATCGGCTTCCACGATCGCCGCCAGTTTCATGTCCACGGACTTGATGATGGATTGCGGAGTGATGTGGTTCGCGTCGTTGTAGGCGACCTGCTTGGCGCGACGGCGATTGGTTTCCTCGATGGCCTGCACCATCGAGCCGGTCATCCGATCGGCGTAGAGGATCGCGCGTCCTTCAATGTGCCGCGCGCAGCGGCCAATCGTCTGGATGAGCGCCGTGGCGCTGCGCAGGTAGCCTTCCTTGTCGGCATCCAGGATTGCAACCAGCGAGACTTCGGGGAGATCGAGGCCTTCGCGCAGCAGGTTGATCCCGATCAGGACATCAAATTCTCCCCGGCGCAGGTCGCGCAGAATGCGGACGCGCTCGAGCGTATCCACCTCCGAGTGCAAGTAGCGGCAGCGAACGCCCGTTTCCGTGAAATACTCGGCGAGGTCTTCAGCCATGCGTTTGGTTAGCGTGGTGACGAGCACGCGTTCGTTGCGCTCGGCGCGCACGCGGATTTCCTCGAGCAGATCGTCCACCTGCCCTTTTACCGGGCGCACTTCGATTTCCGGGTCCACCAGGCCCGTCGGGCGAATCACCTGTTCGACCACGACTCCCGCCGAGCGCGTCAGTTCGTAAGGCCCCGGCGTCGCGGAGACGTAGATTACTTGTCCCGTGCGATGTTCGAATTCTTCGAAATTCAGCGGACGGTTATCGAGCGCCGACGGCATGCGGAAACCGTAGTTCACAAGCGTCTGCTTGCGCGAACGGTCGCCGTGATACATCCCGTGGAGCTGCGGTACGGTCTGGTGCGATTCGTCGATAAACAGCAAATAGTCCTGAGGAAAGTAATCGAGCAGCGTGGGGGGCGCTTCGCCGGGCAGTCGGCCGGAGAGATGGCGCGAATAATTCTCGATGCCATGGCAATAACCGATCGTGCGGATCATCTCGATGTCAAACATCGTGCGCTGCCACACGCGCTGCGCCTCCGCGTACTTTCCCTGTTTTTCAAGTTCCGGTTTCCACCAGTCGAGCTCTTCCAGAATCGTGCCGATCGCGCGCTCTTTCTGCGCGGTGGGCATGACGTAGTGCGACTTCGGATAGATCGTCAGTCGCGCCAGATCATTTTGGCCGGTACGCACTTCGCCGGTCAGCGGATCCATCTGGCGGATGGCGTCCACATGATCGCCCCAGAGTTCGACGGCGTAGGCGTTGTCCTCATACGGCGGATAGATTTCCAGCCGATCGCCGCGCACGCGGAACGTCCCCCGGCGCAGTTCTTCAGTGCGCTCGTATTGGATGTCCACGAGCTTGCGCAGCAAGGCCTCTCGCGCCGTGCTCTGCCCTTTCTCGATCATCAGGAGCATGCCGTAGTAAGCCTCCGGGGAGCCTAGGCCATAAATACATGAGACCGAAGCGACAATGATGACGTCCCGGCGTTCGAATAGCGACCGCGTGGCGCTCATGCGCAGCTTGTCCAGCTCGTCGTTGATCGTGGATTCTTTCTCGATGTAGGTGTCCGACGCGGGCAAGTACGCTTCCGGCTGGTAGAAATCGTAGTAGCTGACAAAGTATTCGGCCGCGTTCGAGGGAAAATAACTCTTGAATTCACTGTAGAGCTGCGCCGCAAGCGTCTTATTGTGCGCGAGGCCGAGCGCGGGGCGGTTCGCCCGCTCAATGAGCTTGGCCATGGTGAACGTCTTGCCGGAGCCGGTAACTCCGAGCAGGACCTGATGCTTCTCCCCCGCCTCAATGCCGCGTGAGAGCTGTTC
>JBGPXQ010000111.1:0-7991 GCA_041492805.1 Terriglobia bacterium
CTGCGGCCCGATGTTATCTGAAGTGATGTTGCCTCCCGGAGCGCCGCAGCCAAGTGTCATCGCCGGGAAATGGTTCGTCGAGTAACCGATTGAGCCGTGCACCGACGCGCTGTTCACTACCACGCGAAACGCCGGCACCGCTTGTCCGAATTCGACAATCGCTGCGCGATTCTGCGAATGAATCGAGCAAGTATGCCCGAGGCCGCCGAATTCGAGCAGCCGGCGACAGAGGGCAATGCCAGCGGCGAGATTCGGCACTGCGTAAAATGCCAGGATCGGCGACAGCTTCTCCGCTGATAGTGGGAACTCGTGCCCCACTTGTTCCAGTTCAAGCCGGGCGATCAGCACGCGCGTTGCGGGCGGCACTTTGATTCCTGCCATCTCGGCAATCAATGTCGCCGGCCGGCCCACGATTTTCGTATTCGGCGTGTGTGTTCCCGGCTGAATCACGAGGCGCCCGACCTTTTCCGTTTGTTCCGGCGAAAGGAAATAGGCGCCTTGACGGCGGCATTCCTCGAGGGCAAGCTCGCGCACCGGCTCTTCCACGACGACCGCCTGCTCGGATGAACAAATCGTTCCGTAGTCGAAAGTTTTTCCGGCAATAATGTCGGCGACGGCTTTGCGCACGTCCGCGGTCCGTTCGATGAATGCAGGCACGTTTCCGGGACCGACACCATAGGCCGGTTTTCCCGAGCCGTACGCGGCGCGCACGAGTCCGGTTCCTCCGGTCGCCAGAATCACGCCGACTTCGTGCTGCCGCATCAGTTCGCGCGTGCCCTCGAGCGTCGTGTGCTGCATGCAGTTGATCAGTCCCTCGGGCGCGCCCGCGGCGAGAGCGGCGCGATCGAGCAGCGTCGCCGCCTGACAGATGCACTTGATAGCCGTTGGATGCGGGCTCAACACAATTGCGTTCTGCGCTTTGATGGAAATCAGCGTCTTGTAGATGGCGGTCGAAGTCGGATTGGTGCAAGGAATCACGGCGGCGACGACTCCCACTGGCGAGGCCACCTCGACGATGCCCTTTTCGCGGTCCTCGCGCAGAATCCCGACGGAGCGAATCCCGCGAATGGCGCGCGGCACTTCTACCGCAGCCAGCATATTCTTGATGATTTTGTCGGGAACATTCCCGTACCCGGTCTCTTCCACCGCGGTTCGCGCCAGCATTTCAGCGTTGTCAGCGGCGGCTTTCGCGCAGGCTTCGACCACAGCGTCCACTTGTTGCTGAGAAAATGTGGAAAATTTTTTCTGGGCAGCGGCGGCGCGGGCCACCAGTTCACGGGCTTCCTGAATGGAGATGAGGTCGCGGTCGCGCAGGCTCAAAACGCTTTACCTTCTCCCACAAACGCGATGCCCGCCTGAAGGCGGGCGCTACAAGAAACAAATTCGGTGCGTCGCATGCGCTCGGACGATGCGGGCTATAACAAATCTATTTCTTCACTCCCGGCGCGGCGCCACCACCGGGCAAAATCTTTTCCACGTGTTCATGCGGCCGCGGGATGACGTGCACCGAAATAAGCTCGCCCACGCGGCGCGCGGCGGCTGCCCCGGCGTCCGTCGCGGCTTTTACCGCGCCCACGTCACCGCGCACCATCACCGTGACGTAGCCCGAGCCGATGTATTCCTTGCCGATGAGGATGACATTGGCGGCCTTGACCATAGCATCGGCAGCCTCTATCGAGCCCACCAGGCCCTTGGTCTCGATCATCCCCAGTGCTTCGTTGGACATGCGCTCCTCGTCTCGGCTCATCACGGCGAGTCTTCGAAAAACCCCTGCACACTGCGCCGCAAGCGCTGAGCCTAGCATGGCACCCGGAGTGAATCAAGGTAATGCGGGGGATCGCCTGCGTATTCCTGTGGAAATCGGCGCTGCGCCCGGCTAAACGGGAGGCAAAGCGCCTGTTCTTGCCGCGGCTACGCCGTTGCGCGTCGTATTCTTGATCATGTACATCGCTTCATCGGCCAGATGCAGCAGCTCGACCTTACTTTTTGCATCCGACGGATACGAAGCGACGCCGATGCTTGCAGTGAAGCGAATGTTCAGCCCCTCCGAAGTCAGCCAAGATGTTTCACCGATCATCCGGTGCAGGCGCCTCGCGACCACGTACGCATTTTCTTTCGATGCCTGAGGCAGCACAATCACAAACTCATCGCCGCCGTAGCGGAAGGCGAAATCAATTCGGCGGCAGGCCGTCTTCACCATTTGTCCCACTTCGGCAAGCAGCTTTGAACCAATCAAGTGACCGTGCGTGTCGTTGACGTTCTTGAAGTGGTCGAGATCGATGAACACCAGAGAGAATTCGTATCCGTAGCGCTGCGAACGATAGATTTCTGTCTCGAGGATGAAATCCATGTGCCGCGCGTTGTAGAGACTCGTGCAGTCATCGGTGATGGTCAGCTCGTGGATGCGCTTGACGTGCCGCGCGTTTTCGAGGGCAATCGCCGCGAAATCCGCCAGTGCCTCGAGCAGCGCCAGGTCGCGCTCCTGGAAGCCTTCCCGTCCGACGCAGTTGATCAGCTCGATCACGCCCAGGCAATGGTCCCGGTAACGCACCGGCACAGCCACGATCGACCGCGTCTCCATTTTCGTCTTCTCATCGACCTTGGAGAAAAAACGCGTGTCCTGGCTCACGTCCGGCACGATCACAGCTTCGTCGTTCTGCGCCACCCAGCCGGCAATCCCCTGCCCCATCTTGATGCGCACATCTTTTAGGGCTTGCGCGCCCTTTCCCACTGCCAGTTCGAAATACAGCTCCTGTTTGATCTCGTCAACGAGTAATAGCGACCAAGTGTCCGGACGCAGGAACTCGTCGATTTTTTCCATGATCGTGCGCAGAACCTGGTCGAGCTGCAAGGAGGAGGTAAGAGCCTTGCCGAGTTCGTGGAAAATCGCAATTTCGCCCGCTTCGCGCTGCTCTCCTCGTACGGCAGTGCTGTGACGGCGTTCGACACCGCTGAAATTCTCTGTCTTGGTCACTTGACGCCTTAGGTCCTGATTCGCCATGCGGGTCGCCCGCCGGTCCTCGGAGGGCATAGGGGCAACTAAATTATAATCAACTCTTTTCCGGATGCGCAACGCCGAGTTGCGACGCTGTTTCCGGTACGTGATGTGTGAGCCGGCGGGCCTACCGGACGTAACCGCCCGTCGAGATTGACACTCCCGCAACGCCCGCCTATATTCGCTGGGACTGGCGTACAGAAGAAAAAATGGCCAACGGTACTTTTGGCGAGCATTTAAGACGCGAACGAGAGATGCGTGGTGTGTCGCTGGAGGAGATTACAGCCGCTACGCGCATCGCCACGCGTTTTCTCCAGGCGATCGAGAATGAACAGTGGGATCAGTTGCCCGGCGGCGTCTTCAACCGAGGCTTCGTGCGCGCTGTGGCACATTACCTCGGACTTGATGAGGAAAGCATCGTTGCCGAATATGCTTCGGCTGTTGGAGATCGCCCCAGTGTTCCGGTATGGACGGGCAGCCCTCCCGCAGTAACGCCGGATCTGCCCTGGCTCGCATGGATCCTCGCTGCCGTAGTCGTGCTGGCACTTATCGTTGGGGGATGGTTCGCTGTGCGGCGCATTTCTGCCTGGCGTGCATCGCGTCGTGCTACGCGCATTACAGCTGCGAGTGCTGCTCCATCTCCGGAACAGATTGCAGCGCCCCCTGCCGCCGATACCGTTCCTGTTTCCGCCGGGCCCGCGCTGAATCCTCCCTCAGAGCCGCCACAATTACCCGGCCGTGCAGATTCCCTCGCCGTGGCCG
Organism: Terriglobia bacterium; assembly: GCA_041492805.1. Classification (GTDB taxonomy): domain Bacteria; phylum Acidobacteriota; class Terriglobia; order Acidiferrales; family UBA7541; genus Palsa-360. The sequence goes on from JBGPXQ010000111.1 coordinate 3,758, forward strand.
CAGCCGTCCCGATATCCGTCGCCGCCGTGTCATTCGAACTCAAGGTGGAAGCGGGCAAGACAACGCGTGTGGCTGTGGAAGCCGATACCCACCGTGTTTTTGAAGGCACCATGAAAGCCGGCGAGGGTCGCACCTTTACGGCGCAGGACAAATTCCAAGTCGCCGCTCGCGATGCCGGAGCGCTGCTGCTCGAACTGAGCGGAAAAACGCTGGCTCCGATCGGTCCGCCGGGCCATGAGGGCAAGGTCACCCTCACAAGAGAGGCCTTGAAAAGGACCGGAGGAGGCGGCAATTAGCGAAGAAGTGCGCGAAGAGATCCGTTCGGGCCGCGCGACCCGGGAACGCAAACTCGCTGTTTGCGACGGCGCTGCTTCGCTCCCGCCGGAAACCCGCATCGAACTCCTCACAATTCTTGCCGCCGATTCCGATGAAATGATTCGCGAAAGGGCCGCGGGAACCCTGCTGACATACCCGCTGGCCAATGTGCTGTCCGCGCTCGCCCGGGCCGACGCGGCTCCGGAAATATTCGCGTACTGCGCGGCAGAATTTCCGCGCAGGCCCGGCGTCGCCAACGCGCTTGCCAAGAATCCCATTTGTCCGATCGAGGTCCTCAGGCCTGTCGTCCGTTATCTGTCAGTCCCAGCCATTCAGCAACTGTTTGAAGACCTCGACCGGTTGAGCACATCTCCGGCGCTGGTCGCGGCACTTGTCGAGTCCTCGGCGGTGACCACCGAGCAGCGTAGCCAGCTCCTGGAGCTGCAGCGGGGAGAGCCTGAAGGCATGGAGGCGTTCGTGGATGCCGCGGAAGAAGCCGAGCCGGACCGCGCCAAGCGCGAAACGCTCCTGCAGAGACTGTCACACATGCGTGTGGTCGAACGCGTGCAACTCGCGATGAAGGGGACCCGTGAGGCGCGCGCCTTGCTCATTCGCGACCCCTGCAGGGTCGTTCAACGGGCGGTGCTTCTATCCCCTCAACTTGCAGATCGCGAAGTCGAGAGCTTTGCCTCCATGACCAGCCTGAGCGATGAAACCCTGCGCCTGATTGCGGCCAACCGAAAGTTCCGCAAAAACTACACCATCACCCGGTCTCTGATGAACAATCCTAAGACGCCGCTTGAGGTTACCCTCCACCTGCTCCCCACCATTACTCCGCAAGATCTCAAACTCATGACGACTAACAAGAACATCCCTGACACCCTTCGCACCGCCGCAAACCGCCTTCAGCGCCAGCGCAGCTCTCAACGATCCTAAGGCTAATTTTGTGAACGAATCGCGAGAGAAAACTACTGGGCGGGGACCGCGAGTGATTTCTTGACCTGCGTTGCATATGTGCGTGCTGTCGCGAGGATGGCAGGCTCGTCGAGCGTGAGAGCGCGGCGATTTTCCATCACCGTCCGGCCACCAATCACGACTGTGCGGACATCGCTCGCCTTCAATGCGTAAACAATCTGCGAGTACACCTCATAGAGCGGAACTGCATGGGGAGCATTGAGGTCCAGAATAATAAAGTCGGCCTTCTTTCGCGGCTCCAGGGATCCAATTTCATTTTCCATGTGAATGGCCCTAGCGCCTAGGATCGTTGCCATCTCTACGGCCTGCCTGGCTCCGAGCGCTTGCGGGCCCAGGCGCGTCACTTTTTGCAGCTTCGCGGCGAGATCCATTTCTTCCATCATGTCGAGGTCATTGTTGCTTCCCGCCGGACCATCCGTCCCTAACCCTACCGCGACGTGGGCCGAAAGCATGGCGCCGACCGGCGCGACGCCGCTCGCGAGCATCATGTTCGAAGAGGGATTGTGAACGCACCCGGCGTTCTTTTTTGCCAGCAGCGCGATGTCGCCCGCATCCACCCAGACGCAGTGTGCCGCAATCACGTCCGGTCCAAGCAAACCAATGCGATCGAGGTAGGCCACCGGTGACGCGCCGTTTTTCTTGCGGCTGTCGTCGATTTCTTTTTTCGTCTCCGCGACGTGGATCAGAATCGGCGCCTGAAAGCGCCGCGCCAGCCCGCCGGCCGCACGCAAGGTCGGTTCGGAAGCCGTATAAACCGCATGAGGCGCAACCGCCGCATGAATCAGCGGGTCGCCCTTCCAACGCTTCAGGAAATTCTCCGCGTATGAGAGTGTGGCGCTGACGGTCTTGTTGTCGGGCGCGGGGAAGTCGAGCACCGTCTCGCCCAGCACGCTCCGCATCCCCGCGGCTTTCGTCTCGCGCGCGACGGCATCTTCAAAGTAATACATGTCGACATACGTGGTCGTTCCGCCGTGGATCATTTCGAGCACGCCCAGGCGAGTCCCGGCGGCAACAAAGTTCTCCGTGACGTTCTTGGCTTCGGCAGGGAAAATAAATTTTGTCAGCCAGTCTTGCAAATTCATGTCATCGGCGATGCCGCGGAACAGCGCCATCGCCGCATGCGTGTGTCCATTGATGAGCCCGGGCATAACAAGTTGCCCCTGCGCATCGATTCGGCGGACAGGCTGATAACGCGCCTCAATCTCCGCGCGCTTGCCCACCGCGACGATCGCATCCCCCCGCACAGCGACCGCGCCGTCCTCGATCACGCGCCGCTCCGCATCCATGGTCACAAGCATCCCGCCAGAAACGAGCAGATCCGCTTTCTCCTGTGCGAGCAGAGGGAGAAAGCCACAGATGAACACGGATAAACACAGATTAAGAGAGAGACGGATGATTCGCTTTGCAGAAGGATTGTTCCGCATATCACAGTTACAACTATCGAGGGATCTCATACAGGAAAGATACTCTTCTAATTCAAAATCTTTTCAGTCTCCACCGTGCCTTCCGTGTGCTCTGTGTTCAAGCCTTTGCCACATCAGAGTTCATCTGTGTCCATCTGTAATTTCAATTCTTACAAGAAAGAGTGATCGAACGGCTTCGGGAAGAGAGCCGACATTCGATGCACTTCGACTTTCCCCTTCAGGTTCGCGAGAACCACTTGCGCATCACCGCAGAATTCCCAGAGTATCTGCCTGCAGGCCCCGCACGGCGGTGTGAGCGAATCGGTGTCCGTCACGACAGCAACAGCATCGAAGCCGCGTTCGCCTTCGGAGATGGCCTTGAAAATCGCGACGCGTTCTGCGCACAGCGTCAAGCCGTAGGTGGAATTTTCCACATTGCAGCCGGTGAATACACGTCCGGATTTCGCGCGCACCGCGGCGCCCACGCGGAAATTCGAATACGGCGCGTGCGCATGCTCGCGCGCAGTCCTCGCCGCTGCAATCAGCGCGTCGTGTTCGCTCATGGCAGGTCCTCGTTCATGCGTGGGATAACGGCGCGCAACACCGCCACGAAATCCGCCTTCACGCGCTCGCCCGTTTCGAGCACCTCCTCGGCGGTGATCGGCTGATCGAGTATTCCCGCAGCCATATTCGTCACGCAGGAAATTCCCAGCACGCGGATTCCCAGGTGCGCAGCCGCAATCACTTCCGGCGCGGTTGACATTCCGACCAGGTCCGCGCCAATCGCGCGCAGGTAGCAGATCTCTGCAGGCGTTTCGTAGCTGGGTCCGGTCAGCGCGGCGTACACGCCCTGGGACATCTCTACGCCAAGCCGCTTCCCTTCCTGCAGAGCCGCATCCTGGTACGGCTTCCAATACACCTGCGTCATGTCTGGAAAGCGCACGCCAAAGCGCTCCTCGTTCGGGCCGATCAGGGGGGTGGTTCCCTGAAGATTGATATGGTCGCGCAAGACGACCAGACATCCCTGTTTGAAATCGCGGTTGATCCCGCCGGCGGCGTTGGTGATGAGCACCGCACGAACTCCCATCCGGGCCATCACGCGCATCGGGAAAATCACCTCCCCTGGCGTGTAGCCTTCATAGAAGTGCACGCGGCCTTGCATCGCCGCCACCGGCAAAAATCCCACCTTGCCAATGACCATGCGCCCCGCATGCCCGATTGCCGTCGATCGCGGAAAGTGGGGGATTTTCTCGTAGTCGATGCGCGTAGCGCCGGCCAGTTCGTTCGCGAATGCGCCCAGGCCGCTGCCGAGCACCAGGCCAATGCGCGGCCGCAGCTTCGTTTTCGCCAGGATGAATTTCGCGGCGCGCTCGGCGCGAACAAAATCCTGGCTTGGCTTTGTCTTCGCTGTTCCGGATGCGCTCATTTCAGGAAAATCCCCACAATCGAGGCCGACATCAAGTTCGCCATAGTTCCGGCGAGCATCGCGCGGATGCCCAGCTTCGCGAGTTGCGATTTCTGATTCGGCGCGAGCGCGCCGA
>JBGPXQ010000015.1:0-15267 GCA_041492805.1 Terriglobia bacterium
CCCTCATCATTCGTGTCTTGAAGATACTTGTGCCCGCTGCACCCTGCAGGGCATTCCTCTTATTCCTGGACGTATCTTACACCCAGAAACCAAACGCAGCCATACCTGCATAGACGTAGTTTGTCGGCACGGCCCCATCGCAGGTCGGATAGCTCCCGACATGCGGATCATCGGAAACGGGACCACCAACTACTGACTGCAGCAATAGACACGCGGTTCGAATTATGTGAGGATACGGGGCTAAATAGTGAGCTAGCGGCACATAGACTCACACTGGAGGGCTTCCATGGAACGGCGAAAATTTCTGGCTTCATCGCTCGCGGCATCGGCGCTGGCTGTCACCACACCGGGCAGCTATGGAGAGGCTGCGCAAGGGGCCGCGCAAGGAAAGGGCCGGGAGTTCTACCAACTCCGGCGCTATCACCTCAACAGCGGGCCGCAGAGAAAACTTTGCGATGATTTTTTCCGCGATGCGCTCGTGCCGGCGCTGAATCGCCTATCCATCGCGCCTGTCGGCGTATTCGATCTTTCGATTGGGCCGGAGACACCTTCGATTTACATGTTGATGCCGAGCCTGTCGGCGGAAATGCTGGCCACAGTGGAAACTCGCCTGGGGCAGGACGCCGAGTACATGAAGGCCGGAGCGCCCTTCCTGAACGCACCTGCCAAGGAGCCTGCGTTCGACCGGATGGAGAGTTCGTTTCTGCAGGCGTTTGAGAAATGGCCCAGGATCGTCCTGCCGTCGGCAACCGCTACGCGCGGGCCGCGAGTCTTTGAGCTTCGGATCTATGAGGGCGCCACCGATCAGGATCACCGGCGGAAGGTGGAGATGATGCAGTCGGGCGAAGCGGAAATCTTCACCAAAGCCGGCGTCGAGCAGGTGTTTTACGGCGACACGCTTATTGGATCGCGGCTGCCGAACCTGACGTACATGCTGGCCTTTGACAACCTGGCAGATCGCGACAAGAAATGGGCTGCATTCCGAGCTTCCGATGAATGGAAGTCTTACTCGACGCAGCCCAAGTACGCGTTCGAGGCAATCGTCTCGACCATTAACAATTTTATCCTGACCCCAACCGCCTACTCGCAGATCTAAGCGCTTCTGCAAGTAGCCACAACGCAGGTCTCACAGAGTCAAGCAGCACAGGCTTCAGCCTGTGCGGGGTTTAATTCTCACCTGCAAGAGACACACAGACTGAAGTCTGTGCCACTGAAACCTTCAGACTAACTTGGCGTTGCCTGCGGGAAAAACACACAGAAGCGCGCGCCGCGGGTGGTGTCGCTGTCAAGGCGGATCGAGCCGCGATGGTCGTCCACGATCTTGGCAACGATCGAAAGACCCAACCCCACTCCATCCTTCTTCGACGTGAAAAATGGATTGAAAATCTGCTCGTGTAGTTCGGGCGGCACGCCAGGGCCTGAATCCTCGACAGTCACACGAACGCCGGCCTCCCCTTTCGAGACTTCCGGCGCAATCGACAGCCGCAAGATTCCGTGAGATGGGTCGTCCGATGCCCCGTCCTTTCCCTCCATGGCCTGGAACGCATTGGTGATCAGATTAACGAAAACCTGTTCGCAAAGCTGGCGGTCCGCCTGAATTTCAGGCAAGCCTTGGGAATATTCGCGTTCGACTTTCACCTTCGCATTCGGAAACGAAGCCGCGGCCGACTCGAGTGCGCGATCCACAATTTCGGGAATGCGCTCAGGGCGCAATTCGAGTCTCGAGGGCCGCGCAAAATCGAGGAATCGCACGACGAGCGCGTTCAGCCGGTTCACCTCGGACGAGATGTAGCCGGCCAGCTCCGCGACGAGCGGCTGCGAACCCTGCACCTTTTGGCTCAGCATTTCCGCCGAGCCCTTGATCACGCCCAGCGGATTCCGGATCTCGTGCGCGAGCCCGGCTGAAAGCTGTCCCAACGCGGCCAGGCGCTCCGCGCGGCGCGCTTCGGCTTCGGCAAGGCGCAATTGCCGATTGGTCTCTTCCAGTTTTTCCGAAAGAATTTCCAGCCGCTTCACCTGCCCGCGATTTTCCATCACGAAGCGGTTGACAAGAATGGCCGCGATGAAAAAGAAAAGCACGCGGATAGTGAGTACGCTGGCTCCGGCGGACGTCAGCTCGTAATCCTGCAGCGCCGGGTACAAAAGCGAGAGGTAGGCAAGTGAGGCGACCGTGGTCCAGGCCAAAGTGGCGATGGGCCCGAAGTAAATGGCCGCGCTCACCACGGGCAAGAAGAAGATGGGATAGTAGCTGCTGTTGATTCCCATATCGCCGGTGTGATCGAGCAGAAGCGTGGCCAGCAGGATCTTGATGGCGACGGTGTAGGTGCGGCCGCGCTCCGGTAAATGGCTGATCAGCCAGCCCTCGAAGAGCTGGAAAACTACAATCGCAAGAATGATCAGTTGTTTGTGGATTTCGGAAACCGGGGGGAGCAGCGCCAGCCCGCCCAGGAAGACCAGCCAGAGGAAGTCAATCCAACTAATTGCCGATCGCTCGCGATCCAGCATTCTGAAAGGCTCCCGAAGAGTTTAACACGCGGCGCGGAGTTATCGAGAAGCGAGACGTGACTCTTGCAGGGGCACGGCATGCCGTGTCCCTACACGGATGCTTGAAAAATGAGTGGCGTGGAGTGATCGTCTTACTGCACGCGCTGGGGGCGCGATTCCGTGTCGACCAGAACCTCGAAAATGGCGAGCACGTGGCGGCGGTATTCAACCATGCGCGTGAAGACGTCCCGCAGGGTGGGTTCGCGCTCGGCCTCGCGGTGCCATTTGAGCAGCACGGCGGGCGGAACTTCGATGTCGCGGCGAAGCTCTTCGGCTGAATGCCCGCGCAGGAACAGGCCGTAGAAGAAGGCCGCCTCCCGCTGCGGGTAGTCGAAGTCGTGCTGGGTCTCTTCGCCCGCGTTGGCTGCGGCTGGAAGCGTCGGGTTGGTATCGGTCTGCATCAGCTCATAAAGACAGAAAAGGCAGTTTACCCGAAGTTTTTCCGGCGTCAAGTAGTACCCCTGGGCAGGGATATCAAATTTGCAATCCCGGTAGCTTGGGGGACTCCCAACAGCTTCGTTTGATGCGGGAGGCGCAGACATCGATACTTTGTGCCATCCTGCGAACGAGGATCTGCCTAAGTTCTGGCGGTACAATCAAGAATTGTGCTGAATTATCCCGGTCTGCCCGGTTGGCGCGCGGAGCGGACAAACTCGCGCAGAGCCGAGACATTAGGTCCGTAAGCACCGATGCGGGCCGCATCAACAGGCAAACCCAGGCGCTCAGCGGCTTCGACGTTAATGCCGGCATCGTCGAGCTCAGACAGGCTGAACCCCACGGCTGGAAGCACACGCTGCTTGCCGCTTGGATAGACCGGGCGCGGCGGACGGTGGCGCTGCCACGGGCGGTTTGCGATTGCGAAGAACTGGTGCCAGTCGTTTTTGTCCCACATCACTCGCTCCTGCGTCCCCGGGACTCAGGACGCTCTATGCATGAGATGCGCCATATAGCCTGGTGGTCGCTTCCCGTTGCCCGCAGAGGGCAGTGTCTCGGTATACGACACAACCAGGGCGGCGTCCAGCATAGACTGAAGAATGTTTCAGGCGCGTTACGAAAGAGGAATTATCACGTTGCATCAGGAGGGGGGCCAGGCCGACGTCGCCAATTCGTTCGAATGGCGTCCAGGTCGAGTAGCGCAGCGTTTCACGTGGAACAACGCGCCAAGTCGTTCCATGTCACATCTTTGCAGGCGTTTGCCTTCCCGCCCCACAGCCGCGTCCCACAATGCTGTGCAACTGCGGCACCCGGCTGCTATACTGATGGAATTCGACCGTCCTGTCTGGAATCTGTTGAAATGTTGAAACCCGTCATCGTCGTTCACTACCATGAGATCTGGCTGAAGGGCGGAAACCGCCGCTTCTTCCTGAGCAAACTGCACATGGCCTTGAAGCGCGCTCTCGAGGGTTTGCCTGTTGCGCGCATCCTCCGTCCGGGTGACCGTCTGCTCATCGAATTTGGCGAAGGCGCTTCGGTCGAGGAAGCGATTGCGCGGATCGAGCGCGTGTTCGGCGTGGCGTTTTATGCTGTCGCACGAGTTGTTTCGCGCGGCAGTGAGGACGATCTCGCGGCGCTCGGGCACGCGGCGTGGGAGGAAATTCGCAGCGAGAAATTTTCGACGTTCGCCGTGCGCGCCAAACGCAGCGACAAGTCCTTCCCGCACCGCACCTCCGAGATCGAAGTTTCGGTCGGGCAATATTTGGTCGATCAGTTGCACGCTGAAGGACGCGACGCCCGCGTCAAGCTAAACAATCCTGAACTGACCTGCCGCATCGAAGTTCCGCCCGGGCCGTCGCTGTTGGTTTACGCGCGGAAAATTCCCGGCGCCGGTGGGCTTCCACCGAACACGGCCGGGCGCATGGCGTGCCTGCTTTCCGGAGGATTCGATTCCGCTGTGGCCGCGCACAAAATGATGAAGCGCGGCGCGCACCTGAGCTTCGTCCACTTCTGGGGAGGAGGAGCGCGGCCAGGAGAGTCTTCGGTCCACGTGGCGCGGGAGTTGGTGCGCCGGCTGGTGCCGTGGCAATTCTCCGCGAAGCTTTATCTGGTGCCGTTTGAGCCGATCCAGCGGGAAATTGTGGCGAGCGCTCCGGAAAAATTCCGCATTTTGCTCTATCGCCGCATGATGCTGCGCATCACAGAGCGCATCGCGCGCGCAGATCACGCGCTTGGCCTGATTACCGGCGACAGCCTGGGCCAGGTGGCATCGCAGACGCTGCAGAATATGGCGGCCGTGGGTGATGCCGTGCGCATGCCGCTGTACCGCCCGCTTGCCGGCGACGACAAACTCGAAATCATGGCTGCCGCGCGAAAAATCGGTACGCACGACATCTCCGCAGAGCCATTCCACGATTGCTGCCCGATCTTCCTGCCGCGCAACCCCGCGCTGCACGCCTCTCCCGAGGAACTCGAACAGGCCGAAAGCACGATGGACGTTGAAGCGCTGGTCCGCCAGGGGATCGACACTCTCGCGATCGAGCGGTACCGCTACGCCGCGGGCCGCGTCGAAAAAGTGGAGTCGTTCAAGTCCGCTACGGCGTGAGCTGACCTTAATATATTTTACGCATAATCTGCCAGGGAGTATCCTCTCGGCTGTTCAGAACACGGAGGTCATATGCGATTTTTCAGATTTTTTCTGGTGACCGCCCAGCTATTGCTTGTACTGCCTCCAGCCCTTGGCCAACAAACTGACGAAGCACAACGCGTTCACGCCACTGTCCTGGGCGTCGACGCCCATAACGACACTCTTCAAAGAGTTCTGCTGGAGGATGTGGATATCGGCAAGCGTCTGGCCGACGGCGAGATCGATCTTCCGCGCCTTCGAGAAGGTGGCATCCACGTTCCCTTCTTCGCGATGGCCGTTCCGGAATACTACAAGGGAGCAGACGCTGTGCGGGGGACACTCGACTATCGCGACGCCATGCAGCGCGTTCTTGACAAGTATCCTGATCAGATTGAACTCGCGACCAGCGCAAACGATATCCAGAGAATTGTTGGCCAGAAGAAGATCGCTGTTGTTTTGACTGTCGAGGGCGGGCATCAAATCGCAGATGACCTGGCAGTCCTCCGGATGTACCGGAGGATGGGCGTGCTGTCGATGACGCTGACGCATTTTCGCAGCAACGATTGGGCAGATTCCTCCACCGGCAAAGCAGAGCACAATGGCTTGACCGACTTCGGCAAGGAAGTGGTGCGCGAGATGAATCGCGTCGGTATGATCGTGGATGTCTCCCACGTCTCCGACAAGACGTTTTATGACGTTTTGGCGATCAGCACAAAACCCGTGATTGCCTCCCACTCCTCCTGCCGAGTGTTTTCTGATGTTCCGCGAAATATGAGCGACGACATGCTGCGGGCATTAGCGCGGAACGGAGGCGTCGTTGGAGTTAACTTTGGAGCTTCGTTCCTGAACCAGAAGGAAGCCGAGCGGCTGAAAAGCGCTATCGCCTCGCGCAACGCTATAGAGCCTGATCTCAGCGGACCGGCATTGGACCAGTTCGCTCTGAAACAACGCGCCGCGAGCGCTTACGACCACCCTCGGGTCGGACAGGCCACAATTGAGGACGCAGCAAACTGCATTGATCACATCGCGAAAGTGGCTGGTATTGATCAAGTGGGAGTCGGGTCCGATTTCGACGGAATCGAGGGGGTATCAAGAGGGCTTGAAGACGTTTCTAAGCTGCCCGCGCTTACTTCCGCTTTGCTCGAGCGGGGATATTCCGAACAGGATATTCAGAAAATCATGGGTGGGAACTTCTTGCGGGTGATCCGCTCGGTTGTCGGTCGATGATCAGAAGACGCTGGGCTCACAGAAAATGAAACCGGGGAGCTATCTGGAGCTCCCCGGCTGCAAAGCTATCATTCCTTGTTGAAGACGACTACCAGCGGCGGTCTCCCCCACCGCCACCACCGCGATCGCCGCGGTCCCGGCCTCCACCGCCACCGCCGCCACGGCCACCACCACCGCCTCCGCGGCCACCGCCACCCCCACCGCCGAAGCCGCCACGTCCGCGCCCGCCTCCACCGCCGCCTCCGCCACCTTCACGAGGGGGGCGAGCTTCGTTGACGACAATATTCCGGCCCATGAAATCATGGCCGTTCAAACCCTGAATGGCGCGCTCGGCTTCCTCGTCGCTGTTGACCTCGACAAACCCGAACCCGCGTGGTTGCCCCGAAAAACGGTCGCGCACCAGGGTGACGTTCGCCGCGGTGACTCCCGTTTGTGAGAATAAAGCGCTGACCTGCTCTTCTGTCGCTTGAAAAGGAAGATTACCGACGTAGAGTTTCTTCAATGAGAGACTCCTTCTGGCCGTGGGGGGAATGGACCCCACGGAACCCGAAACTGAAGAGGCAGGGTCGAGGTCGGGGGCAAAAGGGCCGGGGCCCAAACTAGTCCGACGAGAGACGCACTTCAGCTCCGGGCGAATCTTGCTCCAAATTCGTACGGTCGTCAACAAAAGATATTTGTATAACTATCTATGAAATGAATAGATGTAAAAAACTGGCGCGCCGCGCGGGTCGCGAAATTTCATGGATTTTGGTGGTAGGATGCACCATTCCATTTGGGAGTAACTCGTTCCGATGCGTGGCTTGATGATGGATTTTCCCCTGACGGTGCCGGCGCTGCTCGAGCGCGCGGGTAACATTTTCGGCAAGGTCGAAATCGTCACGCGCCGGCCGGACCGCTCGCTCGCGCGTTACACCTGGGGCGATCTCTACGGGCGCGCGCGGCGTCTGGCGAGCGCACTCGCCGGACTGGGCTTGCAGCGCGGAGACCGCGTAGCCACGCTGCTGTGGAACCAATCCGAACACATGGAAGCATACTTCGGCGTCCCGGCGGCAGGTGGCGTGCTTCACACCTTGAATCTGCGGCTGCACCCGGACGAAATCAGCTTCATCGCCAATCATGCGGGCGACCGATTCCTGATCGTCGACGACGTGCTGCTGCCGGTATACGAAAAATTTTGCGACCGCGTAAAATTCGAACGCGTGATCGTCGTGCCGTTTGGCGGCGGCGCAACGCCGGCAGGTTGTGATGGTTACGAGGAGCTGCTATCGCAGGCGAGCGAGGATTTTGCATACCCGCAGCTCGACGAAAATGAAGCGGCGGCGATGTGCTACACGTCCGGCACCACGGGGCGCGCGAAGGGCGTCGTCTATTCGCATCGCGCCATCGCGCTGCATTCGCTCAACTGCTGCGGGACCGATTCGTTCGCTATATCATTTCGGGATACGGTATTGCCGCTGGCGTCCATGTTTCATGCGAACGGCTGGGGGATTCCGTTCACCGCTGCAATCGCTGGGGCGAAGCTCGTGCTGCCCGGCCCATTCGCGGAACCGGAGGGCATCCTCGACCTGATGGAGCAGGAGCGCGTCACGGTGTCGCTCGGCGTGCCGACGATCTGGTTCGGGGTTCTCGAGGCGCTCGAAAAAAATCCCGGGCGGTGGAAATTTTCCTGGCCGGTGCGCATGCTGGTGGGGGGAGCCGCGCCTTCCGATGCGCTGATGCGCGGGTTCGACCGCCACGGGTTCACCTTGATGTGTCTGTGGGGGATGACGGAAACTGCTCCGCACGCCGCATGTTCACTGCTGCGTCCCCACATGGACGCCTGGAGCGAGGATGAGAAATACGCGCAGCGCCTGAAACAGGGGATTCCAACAGCGATTGTGGAAGCCCGCATCATTCGCCCCGACGGCACGCAGGCGCCGCATGACGGCAAGACCGTCGGTGAACTCGAGGTGCGCGGGCCGTGGGTCGCGGCGGCGTACTACAATATGCCGGAGGAAGCGCATCGGTGGTCGCCCGACGGCTGGCTCCGCACCGGCGACATGGCCCATATCGATGGGGACGGCTACATCAAGCTCGTCGACCGCAGCAAGGACTTGATCAAGTCCGGCGGCGAGTGGATCAGTTCGGTGGACCTTGAAAACGCGCTGATGGGACATCCGTCCGTGAAAGAAGCGGCGGTGATCGGCGTACCGCACCCGAAATGGCAGGAACGCCCGCTGGCCGTGGTCGTCCTAAATGAAGGCGAGCAGGCGCAGCCCGAAGAGTTGCGCGAATTTCTGGCCGCAAAATTCGCGAAGTGGCAGTTGCCGGACGCATTTGTTTTTGCGAAGGAAATTCCTCGAACATCGGTGGGAAAATTCCTCAAGATCGCCCTGCGCGAACAGTTCGCCGACTGGAAGTGGGAGCCGTAACATTAGGGAAATTAGGTTTCATTCCACTTGTGCATAAGGGACAGGGGAAGCCACTGAAATGCCGGAAGCGTCAGAGCAGAGAAGCGCCAAGGACGAGCGCGTATTTGAGGGTTACCGGCGCTGGGGATATCTCGCAGCGAATCTCGATCCACTCGGCTTCCTGGCGCCGGTCGAACATCCGGAACTCATCCATGACGGCCCAGCCGCTGCTTCCGCGCGAAAATTCTACTGCGGGACAATCGGCGCCGAATTCGCACACATCGATGATCCCGAACGCCGGCGCTGGGTTGCCGAACGTCTGGAATCGAACCCGCCACAGCCCGACCGCGCCTATATCCTGGAGCGGCTGGTCCGCGCCGAGCTGTTCGAACAAGTTCTGCAGGCGCGCTACCTCGGCAGCAAGAGATTTTCACTCGAAGGAGTCACGGCGCTCATCCCGCTGCTCGACCGCGTGCTCACAGCCGCTGCGGAAGCGGGCGGCGAGCAAGTGGTAATCGGCATGAGCCATCGCGGCCGGCTGAACGTGATGGCGCACATTGCGGGACAGCGCGCAGCGGATATTTTTGCGGGGTTCGAGGACGTGGATCCGCGTAGCGTGCTCGGTAGCGGCGACGTCAAGTATCACGTCGGCGCAACGGAAGAATACCGCACTCGGGAAGGCCGAAAACTGAGCGTTCATCTCGCTTCGAACCCCAGCCATCTCGAAGCGGTCGATCCCGTCGCGATCGGCCGCGTACGTGCAAAGCAGGCGCGCATCGGGAATGGCAGCCGTGCGAAAGTGCTCGCAATCGTGCTGCACGGCGACGCCGCATTCGCCGGCCAGGGCGTCTGGGCGGAAACATTAAACCTTGCCGAACTGGAAGCCTACTCAGTCGGCGGCACCATTCACATCATCGTCAACAACCTGCTCGGTTTTACGACCGCGCCGGCGCAGCTTCATTCGTCGCGCTTTGCTTCTTCGCTGGCCAAACGCCAGGCGATTCCCATTTTTCACGTGAACAGCGAGGACCCCGACGCCGTTGTGCGCGTCGGGCAGATGGCGCTGGAGTACCGCCACGCGTTCGGGAGTGACGTGGTCGTGGACCTGATCGGATACCGGCGGCACGGCCACAGCGAAGTGGACGACCCGACCATCACGCAGCCGCTCCTGTACGCCAAAATCAAGGATCATCCGCCGCTGTGGCAGATCTATGCGAAGCAGACTGGCGCGAACCCGGCTGCCTTGATCGACGCAGTGCGGGGCGAACTGGAAGCCGCGCATAAAGCCGCGAGCGCAATACAGAAAAAGCCGCGCCTCCGCAAGCTGCCTTCGTACTGGTCGCCGTACAAGCGCGGGTGCTACGACAGCGCCTACGAAGTGGACACCGGAGTCTCGGCCGATACGCTCGGCGAAGTTACGGACAAGCTGACGAGCTACCCCGCGAATTTTGCCATTCACCCGAAAGTGAAAAAACTGTTCGAACAGCGCGCCGAAATGGGACATGGCAAGCGCTCAGTGGACTACGGCATGGCCGAAGCGCTGGCATTCGGAACGCTGCTGCTCTCAGGCACGCCGGTGCGGTTCACGGGGCAGGACACGCGCCGCGGCACATTCAATCAACGCCATGCGGCGCTGGTGGATACACGGACGGAAGCCGAATACGTCCCGCTCGAACACCTGGCGCCCGGCCAGGCGCGCTGCGAAATCTACAACTCCACGCTTTCCGAAGCCGGCGTGCTTGGCTTCGAATACGGCTATAGCCGCGATTACCCGGAAGCACTCGTGCTCTGGGAGGCGCAATTCGGTGATTTTGCGAACGGCGCGCAGATCATCATCGATCAGTTCATCAGCGCGGGTGAGGACAAGTGGGACCTCCCCTCCGGCGTTGTACTGCTGCTGCCGCATGGGCATGAGGGCCAGGGCCCGGAACATTCGAGCGCCCGCATCGAGCGCTACCTTCAGCTCGCCGCCGAGGACAACATTCAGGTCTGCCAGCCGTCGAATGCCGCGCAGTATTTTCAATTGCTGCGCCGGCAAGCGCTGCGCCGCTGGCGCAAGCCGCTGGTCGTGTTCACGCCGAAGAGCATGCTGCGCCATCCCGATGCCTCTTCGCCGCTCGAGGATTTTTCCCGCTCGCGGTTCGAGTGGGTTGTTCCCGACCGCGAGATCACTTCCGCCCAGCGCATCCTGATCTGCAGCGGAAAAATCGGGCATGAGCTGCGCCACGAACGTAAACAGCGCGGCGACAATGAAACGGCAATCTTGTTTCTCGATCAGCTCTATCCGTTCCCGAAGAAAGAGCTGCGTGCGGAAATTGCGCGCCATCCGAACGCGCGCGAAATCGTCTGGGTGCAGGAAGAACCGGCGAACATGGGCGCGCTCTCCTATGTCCTGCCACGCATTCAGTACTATATTCAAGATATCCCGGTGCGTTCGGTGAAGCGCTCGGCCAGCGCCAGCCCGGCCACCGGATCGGCCAAGGCGCACGAACTCGAGCAGAAAACACTGGTCACACTGGCTTTTACGACAGGTCCGAGCTGATCGCCGCGGCAATGGTCTAAACTTTGGGTTTCGGGAAGGAAGCGAAGATGCGAAAAAAAATCATGCAGGGAATTGTATGGATGGCGACGTTGTGTTGCGCAGGTATCTCTATTTCCGCACAGCAGAATGCGCCGCTGACGGCTGTACCGCCGAAGGAAGGCGATTTCGTTGCGCGGGACTTCACATTTGCGGACGGCCAGTCGCTTCCGGAGGTACGGCTGCACTACACGACGATCGGCACGCCGCAGCGTGACGCAAGCGGGCGGGTCACGAATGCCGTGCTGATTCTTCACGGCACGAACCGTCGCGGCGGAGTTTTCCTGATCCCCTCGTTTGCCGGCGTGCTCTTCGGGCCCGGCCAGCTACTGGACGCTTCGAAGTACTACCTCATTCTTCCCGACCAGCTCGGCGCCGGCGCTGGAAAATCCACGAAGCCGAGCGACGGCCTGCGGGCCAAGTTTCCTTACTACGATTATTCGGATATGGTCCGCGCGTCGCAGCTGCTTCTGGCGCAGGGGTTGCAGGTGAATCATCTGCATCTGCTTGTCGGCGTATCCATGGGCTGTATGGAAGGATGGATGTGGGGCGAATCAAATCCCGGCGATATGGACGCCATGCTTCTGCTCTCCTGCCTGCCGGTCGAAGTTGCCAGCCGCAACCGGATGGTGCGCAAGATCATGGTCGACGACATTCGCCTCGATCCGGGATGGAACAACGGCAACTACACGCAACAGCCCTACGGGTTGCGCGCCGCGCTCGGCCACTTGCTCGTCGTGGGGAGCGTTCCGACGATCTGGCAGAAGGAATATCCGACGGCCGCGCTCGCGGACAAATACGTGGATCAATACATCGCAGAAAACATGAAGACGACCGACGCGAACGATTTCATGTACCAATACGATGCGTCACGCAACTTTGATGCTTCGAAAGATCTCGGTAAGATCCGGGCAAGAGTCTTGCTCATCAATCCGCAGGAAGATTTTTGGAATCCAGCGGAGCTCGGCATCGCGGAGCAGGAAATCAAGAAAGTGAAAAACGGAAAATTTGTTTTGCTGCCGTTTTCCGATCAATCACGCGGCCACTACACGTTTTTCCAGGCTGCGGTCTGGCAGAAGCACCTCGCCGAGTTCCTCGATGAATTGAAACACTGAGAAACGGGACCGGGAGACGCCGCTCACTCTCTGCGTGGGACAAGGTACAAGGTGTTTGCTGAAACCATCCAGCCATTGGTTCAGGCAAAGTGTACGAGCTCGAACAAGTTTGCGGTGCCGCCTCTGCGTCCGGGTGGACAAGGGCGTACGCTCGCGCTAACGTATCGGATTCGAATATGCCACGACAAATCGTCAACCGCCGCTCACGCGGCTTCATTTGCGTAAACGCACATCCGGAAGGATGCCGCCGGAATGTAGAGCGGTGGGTGGCTGGCGTGCGTGGGGAAATTCCCGCCGGCCAAGCCGGACCGAAGAATGTACTGGTTATCGGCGCGTCCACCGGCTACGGTCTTGCGTCGCGCATCGCAGCGGCGTGGGGCTACGGCGCGAAGACTCTGGGTGTATTTTTCGAGCGGCCGCCAGAAGACGACAAGACCGCAACTGCCGGCTATTACAATACGGTCGCATTTCATTCGCTCGCGCGGAACGATGGCCTGTTTGCGGCAAGCATCAATGGCGACGCGTTCTCGGATGAAGTGAAACGGAACGCCGCTGACGTCCTCCGCCGGCAAATGGCTCCGGTGGATCTGGTGATTTATTCGCTTGCGTCTCCGAAGCGTACCGACCCGCGCACGGGACAATTGCACAATTCTGCACTCAAACCGGTTGGCCAGACATTTACCAACCGGACGATCGAGCTCGATTCGGAAAAAGTAGTGAGCATCACGCTGCAGCCGGCGAATGAAGAAGAAATCGCAGACACCGTCGCCGTGATGGGCGGTGATGACTGGCGGCTCTGGATGGAAATGTTGCTCGAAGAAAAGCTGCTTGCGGACGGCGCGCGCACGATCGCGTATTCCTACATCGGGCCCGAAATCACCTGGCCGATTTACCGCGATGGCACAATCGGACAGGCGAAAAAAGACCTCGAGCGCTCGGCGAGCGACCTCGATGCGGTGCTCACAAGCAAACTCGGTGGCCATGCCTGGGTCTCGGTAAACAAGGCGGTCGTTACCCAGGCCTCTGCCGCCATTCCCGTCGTGCCTCTCTATTTGAGTTTGCTTTCGCTGGTGATGAAGGGGAAAAACCTGGACGAAGGGCCGCTCGAACAAATGCGGCGGCTCTTCACCGATTTTCTTTGCGCGGGCCGCCCGCCGAAACTCGACGAAGCGCGGCGTCTGCGCTTGGACGACCGCGAAATGCGCAGCGACGTACAGGCCGAGGTGGCCGCGTTGTGGCCGCAGGTCACGACGGAGAATCTCCGCGTGGTGACTGATTTCGGGGGTTTTCAGCGCGAATTCTGCGGATTGTTCGGCTTCGATGTCGAAGGCGTAGATTATGATGAGCCCACGGAAACCGACTTGCGGTGGTAGCCGTCGAAGCCTGGGTGAATCAGGTGACGATGGACCGCGCAGGAGCACGGTCATAAACTGAATCGACTATCATGCGGGCTATCGTCATACTCTTTCTCATCGTTCTTGGCCTGAATGTCATCCCCGCTTTTGCTCCGCCCACATGGATGGTGTTTTCTTACATCGGATTCCGCTATGTCGCGGTCAACGTTGCGTTGCTGGCGCTGGTTGGAGCCACTGCCGCGACGCTGGGGCGGATCACGCTCGCCAAGATGGCGCGCGTTGTAGTTCGACAGCGATTCATGAGCGACCGAACACGAGAGAATATCGATGCCATCCGCGAACACCTCGAGCCGCGGAGGAAGCTGACGTTCGGCATTTTCCTTTTCTATGCATTTACGCCGCTACCCTCGAACACTCTGTTTATCGCTTATGGATTGACGACGATGAAGCTGCGCCTGATTGCGGCTCCCTTTTTCATCGGCCGCTCGGTGAGCTACACCTTCTGGGGATTCACCGCCTCAGCCGTTGCCCGCAGAATTACGCTCGAATCCACCGACGCGCTGTCGTATCTGAGTGTTTATTTCGTGGCTTCGCAAATCCTGTTGCTTTCGCTGGTTTACGTCTTCGCGCGAGTGGACTGGCGATTGTTCCTCAGAGAGAAAAAGTTCCGTTGGATAGCGAAAGCGCCGGTGCGCCCGCGAGACCCTGGCTAAAAGCCGTCAACCGGGCGATGTCACCATTGCTCTGAAGAGGCGCACCGCACCGTAAGGCCAAACTCGCCAGACCCGGCATATCAGCTTTCAGTCCGCAACTTGTCGAGTTCACGATTCGCCGAATCCATAATCTTGGCGGCGGCCTGCGGAGTGATCAGGCCGTCATGAACAGCCTGTTCGATGGAGCTTCTCTCCGCAGCCAGGAGCCGCATTCGGGCTGTGAGCATTTCCGCTTCCTTCCGGGACGACTCCTTCGAATACGTCTCAGCAAGCTCTGTGTTCACGTGCTGCAGCCTGCTTTCGAGATCCCGGCGCAATACCTCGTAGACAATGTGAGAGACCGCATGGGTCTTGAGCAAATCTTCAAGCTCTGCACGCGCGTCAGATATGGCAATTTGCTCCACTCGCGCCAGAGCATAAGCGTCTTCTTCTGGAGGAGCGATTTGCAGAATTCGGACCAAAGGCTTAATCGTAAGGCCTTGGACAATGATCGAGAACGCCACCACCCCGAACGTGAGCACGAGGATTCTGCTGCGATCGGGGAACCCCCGGTCGAGGCTCAAGACCAGCGCAAGAGAAAGCGACCCGTGCAAGCCACCCCAGACAAGCACATGCTGCCAGCGCAGCGAAATCTTTTCCGCAAAGCGGTTGGCGATGGGGATCAGCCCGTACACACACAGGATGCGGCCAAGCAAGACGGCAGCTACAGCGAGCAGAATTTCCGGCCACATGCGAATCAGTTCGCCGACGCGCACTTCTATGCCGATCAGCAAGAAAACGATCGA
>JBGPXQ010000238.1:0-4171 GCA_041492805.1 Terriglobia bacterium
CTGGCGAGTTCGCTGACGATGGTGATGGCCGTGATGGCGTCGCAGCGCGGGGACCGCAAGAAAACGGTCCTATGGATGGTGGCGACGATGGCCGGGGGGCTGATGTTTACCGGGCTGCACTTGCGTGAGTGGTTCCACCTGATCGAAGAGGGCGCCACGATCACCGCCAACCCTTGGGGCACGCCGCTGTTTGGCGCCGTGTTTTTCGGAATCACCGGCCTGCACATGACGCACGTGATGATCGGTGTCATTTACCTCGGGATTGTTGCGACCGGTTATGGTCGAGGGAAATTTTCGGCCGAAGATGTCGAAGTCAACGGCCTGTACTGGCACTTCGTTGACTTGGTGTGGATGTTTGTGTTCCCGTTGATTTACTTGATGTCGGTGAAATACTAGGCCTGCTTGAATCGGGAGAAGATAGAACATGGACACATACGCGCATGCTGGAGAAGCCCACGCGGGGGCCAGCGTAGGAACGAATATCGCGATCTGGGTTGGTCTGGTGGCGATCACGGGCCTGGAGGTTTTCCTCGCCTACGAGCAATTGCAGCCCACGCTCATGCTGACTATCCTGGTCGTCTTGTCGGTGGTCAAGGCCGGGATGATCATGTCCTTTTTCATGCACTTGAAGTATGAAAAGTTTTCGTTGGTGTTGTTGCTGGTTCCGGCGATGATTTTCTGTATCTTCATGATGATGATTTTCTTCTTCCCGGAGGCATTCCGGTTGCTTCAGATGAGGCCCCATTGAGAGTAGAATTGGTAGGATAGGGTAGGCTCTTTGCCAGTGTTTTGGAAGGAAGGCGGAATGCGTTTAAGATTTGTCCTGACCGTTTTGGCAGTTCTTGGCTTAACGCGCGGCGCATATGCGCAGGGCTGCGCTCTCTGCTATACAACGGCTTCCGCGACCAGTGCTGCCGCTCAGCGTTCGCTGGACTGGGGAATTCTTGCTCTATTGGCTCCTGCCCTGACCATGTTTCTTTGCGTGATGTTTCTACTCTACCGGCGTGCGATTTCCGCTGCGGCGTAGTTCTGCAACGTTTTCCAACTCTATCAATCTGGAATATGGTGTTCCCGGCGCGTTCTAATCGCGAAGTGCGTCTCGGACCGCTTGAGCAACACGCTCGATTTGCGCCGTTGTGAGCTCGGGGTAGAGCGGAATTGAGAGCACTTCGCGGGAGGCGCGCTCGCTCCCGCGTAAGTCGCCCGGCTTACCTCCCAGGGAAGCGTAGAGTGGCTGCAGGTGCAGCGGAACAGGGTAATAAACCATGCTCGCGATGCCGCGGTCCGCCAGTCGCTGCTGAACCACGTCGCTGCGGGTTCCCTTGCTAGGGACTTTTTCCGCTGCGCGGCCTGTTATACGAATTGTGTAGAGGTAATAGACGTGCTCCCGGCCAGCAGGGACGTGTGGAATCATAATGCCGGGCACGTTCCGCAGCAGCGAGTCATAGCGACGCGCGTGCGTCTGGCGCGCCGCGGTCCAGTCCGCCAAATGGCGCAGCTTTACACGCAGGATCGCGGCTTGCAGCTCGTCCAGGCGGCTGTTCCACCCGCGCTCCGTGCTGAGGTAGCGGCCCGTCTGCCCGTGGTTACGGAGAGCACGCAGGCGAGCGGCAAGCTTCTCGTCTTCGGTCACGATCATTCCCGCATCGCCATATGCGCCCAGATTCTTGCTCGGATAGAAGCTCAGGCAACCGAGGCGTCCCATCGAGCCGGTCTTCCGGTCGTGATAGCTAGCTCCCAAGGACTGCGCATTGTCTTCGATGACGGGGATACCGTGTCCTGCGGCGAGCGCAAGAATCGCGTCCATGTCAGCAGCGAGACCGAACAAATGGACTACGACGATGGCGCGTGTTCGCGGCGTGATCCGCATTTCGATTTGCTCAGGATCGAGATTAAAAGTAGAGGATTCGATGTCCGCAAACACAGGGCGCGCGCCCAGCGCAGTAACCGCGCTGCCGGTAGCGATGAAGGTGAATGCGGGCACGATGACTTCGTCACCTGCGCCCACGCGGCAGGAATGAAGCGCCAATTCAAGCGCTTCGGTCCCTGACGCGACACCAACACCGTGACGCGTGCCGCAGGCCCGAGCGACTTCTTGTTCTAACGCCTCGCCCTGCGGCCCCAGCACGAATTGTTGTGCGGCGAGCACGTCGTCGATCGCCGCGCGAATTTCAGGCGCGATCGATTCGTATTGCGCGCGCAAGTCCAGCATGGGAATTGTTTCCGGAGAAGGGCGCGCCGGTGAAGTCATCGGGAATTAGCGCATGCCTCGCATGCTTCTTGCGGGAGTCACGACGCAAATATGGTATCACGCGACTCGAACGAGCGCCTCACTCCGCCCGGCGAGCAGTAGGCCCACACGTATCGTTTTCGCAGCGCGCGGGCGCGCCCGGAAGGCTGTAGCGGTGCCGTGCGATAAAGCCGTACACGGGAGGGCCGAGCCAGCGCAGAGGCGGGAGGCTTGCGATTCGGCCGAGCCAGACCAGCTTGGGCAATACAATGAGCAGGGCCAGCCACGCTTCAAATCCCCCCAGCCACGCTCCTTCGGAAGTGCGCATGTGCATTTCCCTGTCAAGCTCGGCGCGCGGGAAGGGGGCCTGTGCCGCCACTGCTGGCTCGTTATAATCCAGAAACCGCAGCCGTCCGTTGGAATCATAAGGCTCGATCTTCGCCTGTGTCCACCGGCAGAAGGAACAGGAACCGTCAAGGAAAATGTCGTACTTTGGCGTTTGCGGCACAGTGCTGCCCCATACGTACGCATCTATTATGACACTGTACGGCGCAATCGAGCGTACGTTCGAACTGCAACCGCTCGGGTGAGCGGTTCGGTTAAGAATTAATTGCGGATTTACCGCAGCCGGCCCGGTGGATCGGCCGAGGGAGGGATCTGAGGCGTCGATGACGGCGCGCCTGCGTTTGCGGAGACTCTAGAAGGCGCAGGCTGCGGCAGCCCGATACCCACATTCATTTCCAGATGTTCCTTCGCGCACCGAGGACAAAAGGCCTTGCCAGTGTCTTCGTCGCGCAGGCTGGCCAGTTCGTAGCAGCCGTGGATGCAGTCACAATATCCTGTAATTGACGCAGTCTTAATAGGTACCAAGGCCATCGGGTTTTTTCCTTTTCGGGAGGATAGTATAAGTGCCTGGCGATTTTCGCAAGGGCCTAAAGCAGAATTTTACGTCCGAGGGGCGCCATCTAGATGGTTCTAAGTTGCGATAAGCGGTACGGCCTACCGATGTTCTCCCGCAATTCGTTCCAGAGAGTGTCCGGCATCGCTAAAAACACTTCGACGACGACTGGGTCAAACTGCGTCCCCGCACAACGTTGGATTTCGCCCCGGGCATGGGAGATAGATAAAGCTTTCCGATAGGGCCGATCGGAGATCATGGCGTCGAGAGCATCCGCGACGGCGAAAATGCGCGCCCCGAGCGGAATCTGTTCCCCCTGCAGGCCGCGTGGATAGCCTGTGCCATCGAAATATTCCTGGTGAGAAAGCACAATCTCCGCAGCTTCCCGGAGGAATGGGATTCGCCTCACCATATCATGACCGATCTCGCAGTGGGTGCGCATGACTTCGCGCTCCTCGGACGTGAGCGGCCCGTCCTTGAGCAGGATGTTGTCCGGGATCGCCATCTTCCCGATGTCGTGGAGAAACGCGGCGCGGACGATTGGCGGGAGCAGCACCGAATCCACTTTCATTGCCTTCGCGATCGCAATCGTGAACGCGGTCACCCGTTTGCAATGGCCTTCCGTTTCAGCGTCTTTCAGGTCGAGAGCGCCGCCCAACGCCTCCAATGTGTCGTCGTAGGACTGCTCGAGTTGCTCAAGCGCGCCTTTCAGTTGCGCTGTGCGTTCTTCGACGAGCTGTTCAAGGTTACGCTGGTAGTTCCGGTTTTCGAGCAGCAGGCGGCGATGTTCGAGCGCTCTCCGCACACCCAGGTAAAGTTGGTCCTTCTCGAAGGGTTTCAGGATGTAATCGTATGCGCCACGGCGAATGGCTTCGAGCGCCGTCGAGAGGTCGTGCATCGCCGTGACCATGATGACCGGGACGTCCGCGTCGTGCTTGCGTTCCCACTCGAGCAGACTGAGGCCGTCCATTTCCGGCATAACCATGTCGCTCAAGACCAGGTCCGCTGAATTCTTCTCCAAGTATTCGCGAGCGAGAAGACCA